>JAAYAV010000422.1 GCA_012719195.1 Anaerolineae bacterium
GTCAACGCTACCAGGAACCACGCCGACATCTACCTGGGAGCCAGCCCACGCGGCTCCCTGGCCCTCCATCGCGGTGGTCAGGCCAAATCGGCGCTCGAGGGCCGGGACTACGTGATCCCGGACGACATCAAAGCCCTCGCACAGCCGATGCTGGCCCACCGCCTCATCGTGAGCCCCTCGGCCCGCATCAAGAACGTGGATGCGTCGGCCGTCATCGCCGAACTGCTCGACACTGTCCCCGTCCCCGGGGCCCGTCTGCGCGCCGGTCGTTGACCGGACCTAACTCACTCATCGAGATAGCTTCCCCATGAGACAGCCCGATCTTGTCCTGCTGCACGCCCCGAGCGTGTTCGATTTCCGTCGCGAGTCCATCCTTTACGGCCCTATCAGCGACGTGGTGCCCTCCATGCCCATCTTTGAGATGTACCCGGTGGGCTTCACCAGCATGGCGTCCTACCTGGAGAAGAACAACTACCAGGTACGCATCATCAACCTGGCACACCGTATGCTGCAGAGCGATCGCTATGACCCAGCGGCCACCATCGCTAAGTTGCGGCCGCGCGCCTTTGGCATCGACCTGCATTGGCTGCCGCACGCTCAAGGCGCTCTCGCCGTCGCCCAGCTCTGCAAGAAGCTGCATCCCGACATTCCCGTTCTGCTGGGTGGCTTCTCCTCCACTTACTACCACGAGGAACTGATCGAGCGTCCGGAGGTCGACCTGGTGCTGCGGGGCGACTCCACCGAGGATCCGCTTCTGCAACTCATGCGCGCCCTGGAGAAGGGGCTGCCGCTCCACGACATCCCCAACCTCACCTGGAAGGATGACGCGGGGGCACACGTCAACCCGCTCTCCTACGTACCCAAGGACCTCGGTGCTTTCGCCATCGACTACGGCTACGTGATGCACTCCGTCGTCCGCTACCGCGACCTGATGGGCGTCATACCGTTCCTCGGCTGGATGGACTACCCCATCACCACGGCGCTCACCTGCAAGGGATGCCTGAACACCTGCAACACCTGCGGTGGGTCGGCCTTCACCAGTCGCCGCTTCTACGGCCGCGAGCGCGCCGCCTTCCGCGATCCGAAGGACTTGGCGCGAGACGTCCACCGCATCGCCGAGTTCAGCCACGGGCCGGTCTTCATCCTCGGTGACCTGCGCCAGGCGGGCGACGAGTATGCCGACGCCTTCTTCCAGGCCCTAGGCAAGGCACAGTCTCGACTGATGGTCGAGCTGTTCGAGCCGGCGCCCCGCTCCTTCTACGAGAAGCTGGCCCGCGTCGCCCCCGATTTCACCGTGGAGATCTCCATGGAGTCCCACGATGACAACGTCCGGCGTGCCTTTGGTCGCCACTACACCGCCGAGGCGGCCGAAGCCTCCATCGCCGATGCCCTCGACTTAGGCTGCGCCCGCTTCGACGTATTCTTCATGATCGGGCTACCGGAACAGACCTTCGAGTCTGTCTTGGGCACAGTGGACTACTGCGAGCATCTCCTGGAGCGCTTCTCCCGGGGCGGCACACCGCGGGTGCTCCCCTTCCTCTCGCCCCTAGCTCCCTTCCTGGACCCGGGCAGTCCCGCGTTCGAGGACCCGGAGCGCTACGGTTACCGGCTCTTCCACCGCACCGTGGAGGAGCACCGCCAGGCCCTGCTCAGCCCGTCCTGGAAGTACGTCCTCAACTACGAGACGCGCTGGATGTCGCGTGATGAGATCGTCGAGAGCACCTACGAGGCGGGGTTGCGGCTGAACCGCGTCAAGCAGCGCTACGGACTCCTCGACGCGCCCACGGCTGATGCCGTCGAAGAGCGCATACTGCGGGCGCGCCGCCTGATGCAGCAGATCGACGACGTGATGTCCATCCCCGACGAGAGGCGCCGGCAGCTGCTCCTGGCTGCGCTCAAGCCGCAGGTAGACACGGCCAACGTCTCCACCGTCTGCGATAAGCGCGAACTCAATCTCCCGATGGGCCTGCTGAAGATCCATTGGCCGGGAGCGGTCCGTACCGTGCTCTCCCGTATGTCAGCGGAGATCAGGCGTGCCGTCACGTGACCGGTTGCTGGAGCTGCGGAACGCGCTGCCCTTCCTGATCTGGGCGGCGGCCCTCGCGGTCGCCCTCAACTCCGGCTGGGTGGTTGCCTACCGGCTCCTGTACCTGTTCACCTTGCTCATAGTCCTGGGGCTCTTCTGGAGTGGCGGAGCCGTCTGGTCTCTGAGCATCCGGCGCGAGCCTCTATCGGGCGCAGCCCACGTCGGGGAGCACATAGTTGAGCGGGTGCGCATCCGAAACCGCTCCCTGCTGCCCCAGCTCTGGGTGGTGATCGACGACGAGTCGGAGTTGCCCCTGCACCGCCTGCGCCGGGTGCTCAGCTACCTCCCACCGCGCGCAGTGCGAGAGTTCCTGGTACGCACCCCCTGTCTGCGTCGGGGACGCTTCCACCTCGGGCCCTCTGTTCTCACCGGGGGCGACCCTTTCGGCATCTTCCGCACCCGTCGTCGACTCGCTCACGGTGCCAACGTCGTCGTCTACCCGCGCCTCTTCCCGGTACCGGCCCTGGAGCAGTTGGCCGGCGTCCTTGCCGGCGACGGCCGACGCCACCAGCGCTCGCCCGACCCCACCACCGACGTGGCCACCGTGCGCGACTACCACACCGGCGACGAGTTCGCCCGCATACACTGGCCCTCCACCGCTCGCCTCGGGCGGCTCATCTCCAAGGAGTTCGAGGAGAGTCCCGGCGGGGACATCTGGATCGTGATCGACCTTCATGGCCCGGCGCAGGCCGGTTCGCTACTGCCCCTGCAGGGAGAGCATGCCGTAGTCGATCCGGCCCGCTGGCCCGAGCTGGAACCGTCCACCGAAGAGTACGCTGTCAGCCTGGCAGCCTCGGTGGCGAGCCACTTCCTCCGGGCCGACCGCGCCGTGGGCCTAGTCGGGCATGCGCGGCACCGCCTGCTGGTGCAGCCCGACCGGGGCGGCCGCCAACTGAGCCGCATCCTCGACGTCCTCGCCGTCATCTCCGCCGACGGGCATGTGCCGCTTGATCGGGTGCTCGAACGCGAGGCGCCCCTGTTCCGCCGTTACGACACGGTCCTAGTCGTCACCCCGTCCGACCGCTCCGAATGGGTAGCCGCCGCGCATGCCCTGGCCCTCCACGGCATCCGGATCGTGCCCCTGGTGATCGACCGCTCCACCTTCACGGGTGACAGCCCCCGCGAGGACATCCGGTCGCTCCTAGCATCGCATCGTATCCCCTTCTGCGTGCTGGAGGAGGGGCAGCGTCCCGACGAGGCCACCTGCGTCGCCCCCAACCTGCCCAGCGGAGCGCGGCCCGCGGCGGTGACCGCTCGGCCTTGACCGGGGGCCCCGCCCCTGCCACCATCCACGTGTCCGCTCATCGATCCGGCGGCAGTGGAGGTCACGATGGCCCGGTACGTCACCGTCAGTAGTGTCTCGCACCATCCCGAGGTCCCGTATGAGGACATGGCCGGACGGCTGGAGCGCGCCGAAGCCCTCTCCACCCGCGCCGCTCGCATGGGGGCCGACATCGTCGCTTTCCCCGAGGTCTACCCGCACCTTGGCCTCCCCTCAGAACGATGGCCGGAGATCGCCGAGACCGTCCCTGGCCCTACGACATCGCACATGGCGGCAGTGGCACGGCGCAACCGGACCTACATCATCTGGCCGTTGGTGGAGAGGCGCGAGGACCGGTTGTACAACGCCGCCGTGCTCCTGGACCGACAGGGACAGGTGGCGGGCATCTACCACAAGATGTTCCCTACCATCGGCGAGATCGACAGCGGAGTCGTGCCCGGTACCGAGATCCCGGTGTTCGACACCGACTTCGGCCGCATCGGAATCGCGATCTGCTTCGACCTCAACTTCCGCCCGATCATCGAGGGCCTGTCGCGCAACGGCGCCGAGGTAATCTTCTTCAGCTCCATGTACCGCGGTGGGCTCCAACTGCGAGCCTGGGCACTGGAACTGGGGCGCTACTTCGTGTCGTCCATCACCGGCGAGCTGGGCCAGATCATCGACATGAGCGGCGTCGTGCTCGCCGAGGCCACTTACGAGGCGGTGTGCGTTGCCCGCCTCAACCTAGACCGGCGCCTGCTGCACATGGATTACAACTGGAACAAGATGGACGCTATGCTGGAGAAGTACGGTTCCGGGGTAAGTTTCCGGTACTTCACGCGCGAAGCCGTCTACACCGTGGCTTCTGAGAGAGACGACCTGTCGGTCGACGACCTCGTGCGCGAGTTCGAGCTGGAGGAGAGGGAGGACTACTACCTGCGCGCCTACTGCGCCCGCAATACGGCGCTGGGCATCGGCTAGGCGCCAGCTAGCAGCTACAGCGCACCTTCCCGCACTCGGTCAGGTCGTAGCCACCCAGAGCGGTCGCGTCGGCCACGAAGGCGTGGTCGTGGAGCATGCGCGACACCATCTGCCACTCGGGCCTCACCCAGACGCAGTGCTTGAGCACAAGCTCGAACCTCTCGTGCAGGAGGGGCACGTAACCGAGCCCCTCCGCCTGGGCAGCCGCCCGCAGCCCCACTCCGGCATCGGCTTGCCCCGCGGCTACGCGGTCGGCTACTTCGGTGTGGGTGCTTACCGTCTCCGTGTACCCACTGATGCCGGCCGCGGGTATGCTCGCCTCTCGCAGAGCCCGGTCCACCCAAAGCCGTGTCCCCGAACCCCGGGGGCGGTTCACGAAGTGCGCCCCCCTCTCGGCAACATCGGCGAGCGTCCGGAGTCCCAGCGGATTATCCGGCGCCACGATCAGCCCCTGCTCCCGCCGGGCCAGAGTCACCAGGACCATACTCTCGCCGGGGAACAGCCGGCTAACATAGGGCAGGTTGTAGTCGCCCGTCTCCGCGTCCAGGAGGTGACAGCCGGCGCACTGGCCTACCCCCTGCCGTAGCGCGATCAGTCCGTCCAGGCTGCCCAACGGGACAACCCACATGCCGCCCGTTCCCATCTCCCGGTACCGGCGGGCCAGCAACTCGAGCGCCAGGTCGTGGCTACCCGTCACGAGCAGCGCCCCGTCCTCGACCAGACCGGGCGTGACCACCCGGCTGACCGTGAAGGCTTGCGCGGTGGCGCGGTAGTACTTCTCGGTGAAGCCGGGGATCTCGCGGGTACCCGAGAGTTCCACCAGCCCCGCCTCCTCCAACTGCTTGAGGTGATGCCGTACCCAGGCCGGATGCTTGCCCATGGCATGCCCGAGCCGTGAGAGAGTGGCCGGCCCGGCCATGAGGCGCTGCAGTATCGCCAGTCGCCTCTCGTCGGCCAGAACCCGAATCTCCTGCAGGTCCTCGACCTGGCGCAGATGATCCATACCGTCTTCTCCTCCCAGCCCTCGATGCACGCCCCTGTACTCTAGGTCTGCTCTGCTGAGCCCCGCAACTAGCGTCTTCCCGTCCGGTGGGAGACCGCTTGCCGCTGCGGCCCGCGGATGCGATACTGCTTTGGTGCGACCTCGTGAGGGCCGGCGTGGCCCTCGTGAGGAGCAGTTCTCCGAATCGGCGACCCTACCGGCTGAGTCCCAGGGGTCGGCGGTCAGCGCCCGCCCTCGCAGGCGGCCAAGGGTGCGGGTGGAAACGCCCTCGCCTCCCGCATTTGGAAAGGAGAACGCCAGGGCGTGCGCATACGCCGGCGTTCCTCCTGGACGCCGGCTTTATGTTCAGTAAGCCCAGGAGAGGAATCGTGCTCGTTAGGGCGGCAGTGGTGACGGTGAGCGACCGGTGCTTCGCCGGTGAACGGGAGGACCGCAGCGGTCCCCTACTGGCGGACCTCCTCCGCGGTCAGGGCGTAGAACTGGTCGCGGCCGAGCTGGTGCCGGACGAAGAGGACCGGATCGAGGCCGTCCTCGCGTCCCTCTGCGCCCGCGGAGATGTCGACGTAATCGTCACCACCGGCGGCACCGGCTTGGCCCCACGCGACCGGACACCGGAGGCAACTCGCCGGATCATCGACCGCGAAGCTCCCGGGCTGGCGGAGATGCTCCGCTGGCAGGGCCACGAGCGCACTCCGCGCGCCGTGCTTTCGCGCGGGATCGCGGGACTCCGCGGTCGCTGCCTTATCATCAACCTCGCCGGCAGCACGGGCGCTGTCCGAGATGGGGTAGAGATCCTCGCTCCCGTGCTCGGCCATGCGGTTCAGATGGCACGGGGTGAGAACTTGGACCATGGCTCGAGCCGTAATGACTGAGCGTTCCGACTACCCCGTCCTCAGCGTGGAAGAGGCGCGGGAGCGCATCCTCTCGTTCTGTCACCCCCTGGCGCCGGCGAGCCGCCCCATTCTGGACGCGCTCGACTTGGTGCTGGCCGAGGACGTCGCCGCCGACCGCGACACGCCCCCGGCCGACAACTCCGCCATGGACGGCTACGCCGTCTACGCGGCCGACCTGGACCCGGCCGGGGGGACGCGCCTGCCGGTGGTGATGGACATCGCCGCCGGGCACCCTCCCGCTCGGCCCCTCCAGCGAGGAGAGGCAGCCCGGATCATGACGGGCGCCTTGATGCCTGAGGGCCCCGACACCGTGGTGCAGTTCGAGCATACCGAGGGCGACGGCCGCATGGTCACCGTCCGCCGTTCCCCTTCGCCCGGCCGCAACGTCCGCCGCCGCGGCGAGGATGTGCGTGCCGGCGAGGTAGTCCTTCGCCGGGGCAAGCGGCTGCGACCGCAGGAGATCGGAATGCTCGCCTCGGTGGGGCGGAGCGAGGTGCTGGTGCAGCCGCCACCGCTGGTGGGCCTCTTGGCCACCGGAGACGAGGTGGTGCCCCTGGGTGAAGCGCCGGAGCCCGGCCAGATCCGCGACATCAACACCTACACCAACGCTGCCCAGGTGCGGCGGGCCGGGGGCAAGCCGTTGTTGGCGGGGGTAGCGCACGATGACGCCGGCGAGATCGGCAAGTGCCTCCGCGCCGCGCTCGACGCTGGGGCCTCCCTGATCGTCACCTCCGGTGGCGTCTCGGTGGGCGACTTCGACCTGGTGAAGCAGGTGCTCTCCGCTCAAGGCGAGATGGGCTTCTGGTTAGTGAACATGAAGCCTGGGAAGCCCCTAGCGTTCGGGACGGTGGCGGGAGTGCCCCTCATCGGCCTGCCGGGCAACCCCGTCTCGGCGATGATTGCCTTCGAGCTCTTCGCCCGGCCCGCCGTCCACCGACTCCGAGGGCTACCCGTGTCCGCGCCGCGCACCATACCCGCTCGGCTGTCCGCCGCCATTGAGCGTAAGGACGGCCGCCGCCACTATCTCCGCGTGCAACTGCGCCAAGACGACGGGCTTACGTACGCCGACCTGACCGGCGACCAGGGCTCCGGCATCCTTACGTCGCTGGTAGAGGCAGACGGACTGGCCATCGTCCCCGAAGACATCCATCGCCTGCCGGCGGGTGCCGAGGTGCAGGTGGTCCTGCTGGAGTGAGTACGTGAAGTCGTCCGACTATCCCATGATTTCGGTTGCCGAGGCTTGGCGTCGCATTGAGGCCCAGTTACGCCCTCTGCCACCGACACCGCACATACTGGCCGGCGCCGCTGGATTGGTCCTCGCCGCCGACGTGGTGGCCGCCGAGGACATCCCGCCGGTGCCGACCGCGACCATGGACGGCTACGCGGTGGTGGCCGGAGACGCTCAACCCACGCGCACGATCCTGGCGCAGCAGGCGGCTGGTTCGGCCGACGCGCCACCGGTGACGCCGGGTACGGCCGTGCGCATCATGACGGGCGCGCCGCTGCCCGCCGGCGCCGACGCCGTGATCCCCTTCGAGGAGACCACGGAGACTGATGGGATGGTGACGGTGGCGGGTAGCGTCTCTCCCGGTCTTAACCTACGCCCGCCCGCCAGCGACATCGGTGCCGGACAGACGGTGCTTGCCGCCGGCTCGAGGATCGGACCGCCGGAGATCGGCCTGCTGGCCTCGCTCGGCCAGACGACCGTGATGGTGCACCCGCGGCCGCTGGTGGCCATCTTGTCCACGGGTGAGGAACTGGTACCCCCCGAGGTGACTCCCGCGTCCGGCCAGATCCGCGACAGCAACAGCCTCGCACTGGCCGCCGCCGTGACGGAGGCGGGTTGCACCGCGCTCCCCCTGGGGACCGTGCCCGACCGCGAGCCGGCCCTGCGTTCTGCCATCCTGGATGGTCTGGCCCGTGCCGACGGGCTGCTCACCAGCGGCGGCGTCTCCATGGGCGTGAAGGACCTGGTGAAGCCGCTCCTGGCCGAGTTGGGCACCGTGCACTTCGGGCGGGTGGCGCAGAAGCCCGGCAAGCCCTTGACGTTTGCCAGCGTCGGCGGCAAGCCCGTCTTCGGTCTGCCTGGATTCCCTGTATCGTCCCTAGTGTGCTTCGAGAACCTGGTCCGGCCCGCCCTGCGCTTGCTGGCAGGGCATATCGCCCTCTGGCGCCCGGAGGTGCCCGTCCGGCTGACCCACGACATCCGCCGAGACCGAGAGCGGCTGGAGTTCGTCCGCGCCACCGTTGACGCGATCGATGGTGTGCTCTGGGCCACGCCCACCGGAGCCCAGGCCTCCAGCCGGCTCGCGTCACTGGTCGGATCCGACGCCCTCCTTCGCGTCGAGGCGGGTCCGGACTATGCCTATGCCGGTGATGAGGTGATCGCCATCCTCACGAACCGTCCCGAGAGGGCGTCAAGATGAGCCCCGCGGCCCTCGTTGACAGATTCGGCCGGCAGATCACCTACCTGCGCGTGTCGGTGACTGATCGCTGTAACCTGCGTTGTCTCTATTGCATGCCCGAGGAGGGCGTTGCGCTCCAGCCCCACGAAGCGATCCTCCGCTACGAGGAGATCGCCCGCCTTGTGAGCGTCGCCGCCCGGCTGGGCGTGTCCAAGGTACGGATCACGGGCGGCGAACCGCTAGTGCGCCCAGGGGTGGTCGAGCTGGTACGCCGGCTGGCCTCCATCCCCGGAATCAGCGACCTGGCCATGACCACCAACGGCGTGCTCCTGGCGCAGAACGCCCGCGACCTCGCCGAGGCGGGCCTACAGCGCGTCAATGTCAGCCTCGACACGCTGCGCCCCGACCGGTTCGCCCGCCTGGCCCGGCGAGACCACCTGGCTCAGGTACTGGCTGGCCTGGACGCGGCCGAGCAGGCCGGGCTGACGCCGGTGAAGGTGAACATGGTGGTGATCAGGGGGCTCAACGACGACGAGGTGGTGAGCTTTGCCCGGCTGACGTTGGCGCGGGGCTGGCATGTTCGCTACATCGAGGTCATGCCTCTGGGAGAGGGCGAGCACTGGTCGGAGGGCGGCTTCGTGTCCGCTCTCGAGATCAAGGAGCGTGTCGAGGAGCAGCTGGGGCCACTGGCAGCGCTACCCCACCGGTCGGGCTCCCCCGCGCGTGACTGGCGGCTGCCCGGCGCCACCGGTACCCTCGGCTTCATCACACCGGTGACGGAGCATTTCTGCGGGGAGTGCAACCGGCTCCGGCTGACGGCCGACGGGCGCCTGATCTCGTGCCTACTGCGTGGGGGAGAGGTGGACGTCCGCCAGGCCCTGCGCGACAACGCGGATGATGAGGTGCTGCAGAACATCCTGCGGGACTCCGTCTCGCTCAAGCCTTCGGGGCATCACCTGGAAGAGTGCCGTCCCACCGTCTCCCGCGGCATGTCCGGCATAGGAGGTTAGCGGTGGAACTGACCCACCTGGATGACCAGGGACAGGCGCGCATGGTGGACGTCGGTGCCAAGCCTGACACGGCGCGCGAGGCGGTGGCCGCCGGTGAGGTGCTCGTGTCGCCCTCCACCCTCGAGCTCATTCGCGTGGGCGCGGTGGCCAAGGGAGACGTCCTTGCAGTGGCCCGCGTGGCCGGCATCATGGCGGCCAAGCGCACCCCCGACCTCATCCCGCTCTGTCACCCCCTCGCCCTGACGGCCGCCGAAGTGGACCTGCAGCTGGACGAGGAGCGCAACGCGGTGCTGATCGAGGCCCGCGTGCGCTGCACCGGAGCCACCGGCGTGGAGATGGAGGCCCTCACGGCCGTGTCCGTGGCAGCGCTGACCGTCTACGACATGTGCAAGGCGGTGGAACGGGGCATCCGGATCGGCAACATCAGGCTGCTGCGTAAGAGAGGCGGCCGCAGCGGCGACATCGTTCTGGAGTAGCGTTCTGGGAGGCGTTCCTGTGACGGGAAACCGAATCGGCCGCTTGGAGGCCGTCTGCACCAGTGAGCGAAAGGGCATGCCCAAGAAGGACCGTGGCGCGGGCCTACTGCGAGTGGACTGGGGCCTGGAGGGCGATGCCCACGCTGGGAACTGGCATCGCCAGGTGAGCCTCCTGGCGCTGGAAAGCATCGCCAAGATGCAGGCGCAGGGCCTCAAGGTGCGGCCCGGCAGCTTCGCCGAGAACCTGACCACCAGTGGTCTGGTCCTGCACACGCTTCCCGTGGGAACAAGGATGACTGTCGGGACGACGCTGGTGGAGGTGACGCAGATCGGCAAGGAGTGCCACGACCATTGCGCCATCTACAAGCTGGCAGGCGACTGCGTGATGCCTCGCGAGGGCATCTTCGTGAAGGTGCTCGAGGGGGGCGAGATCCGCGTCGGCGATACCATCGAGGTCCTTGACGGCGACGTAGAGGGCTAGGCCCGGGCGGTCGTACGTCGCCCGCGCCCTTCCTGTGCCGCTCTACCCCGCGATGGGAGTGCGTCCGAACCGATTGCACACCCCAAGAATGGTCTCGAAGTTGCCCTGCCATCTACCGGGCGGCAGGTCCTCGGTGATGCCGATGATGAAGCGGTTGCCGGGAGCCGCCTCCCGCAGCAGGCTCCTCGTCATCTCCGCGATGCTGTCGGTGCTCTCCAGGTGGACCGATGACGGGAAGTTGATCCACAGCGTCTTGTTGGGCCAGGCCTCCCTCGCCTCCCGCACCGTCATGTCCGTGTCGGGATAGGGAGTGAAAGCCTCGACGTAGTCCATTCGCGAGCGCGCAATCCCGGGCGCCAGCAGGCGCGTGTTGGCGTCGAAGTGCACCCCCATCTTGATGCCGTGCGCCTGCAGCACCTCGGCAGCCTCGTCGTAGTGGGGCAGGATCATGGTCTCGAACCGCTCCTTGCCCACCACCTCCGGGCTGACGTTGCCGCCGTAGTTGACCGTTTGGGCGGGCGATCGCGCCACCACCTCATAGATGCGGCGCCGGTCCTCGATGAGAGCGTTGTACAGCCGCAGCACTCGGTCACGGTTCTCCGCCCACTGAATGGAGAACTCGGTCACCCCCATGAGGGTGTAGATGATCTCCTGCAGCGGCGAGTACCCGATGGCCGCGCGCACGGAGGCATCGTCTCCCATCAGGGCCTGCAACTCCGCGAACCCCTCGTATCGCGGCTCGTACGTGCGGTCGCCGATCATGCACTCCAACGCCTCGTAGTCCTCCGGCCCGTGGAAGAGCCGCTCCTCATGCCAGGACGTGAAGCCCGCCGGCCTGTCCACCGCCCGCAAGTTGCCCGCCGGCGTCGTGACCTCGGTCCGGACCCGCTCCAGTCCGTCGTCGCCCACATAGGTTGTGCTCGCCACTTCCACTTCGTGGTAGACGGTGGCAAACACCGAACTGCGCTCGACAATGCAGAGGCCGTCGTTGCGAAGCCGCCGCTCGGCCGCGCTCTTGGGCAGCATACACTCGTATACGGTGAACGGGATCGCGTCCGGCATCTCTCCGCGCAGGGCGGCGTCTACTCGCTCTCTTGGTGTCATGGGCTTCTCCGAACCGGCACCAGCGTCTCACTCACTGTAGTAGCAGACCCCGGCGTCATCAAGCCGTCACAGGTGCCGCGATCGTCTGTGGTGTACAATGCCGCCCGAGAGGACGCTCAATCATGCCCCAAGGCGATACGCCCACCCCTAATATGCTGCAGGAACTGGAAGGTACCATCGACCGGCTCACCTTTCAGAGCCAGGAGACCGGCTACACCGTCGCCCGCCTCACTCCCACCGGGCGGGCCGCCCCGGTCACCGTGGTCGGACACCTGACCGGCGCCAACCCGGGTGAATCGGTGCGACTGGAGGGCCGCTGGATCACGCATCCACAGTACGGCCCCCAGTTCGAGGTGCAGACCTACTCCGTCAAGCTGCCTGCGAACATCGAGGGCCTGCGCAAGTACCTCGGTAGCGGCTTGATCAAGGGGGTGGGTCCGGTGACGGCCAGTCGCCTGGTGAAAGCCTTCGGCATGCAGACCATGGACGTCATCGAACAGGAGCCGGGGCGTCTGCGCGAGGTGCCCGGCATCGGACGACACCGGGCCGACATGATCGTTAGTGCCTGGGCCGAGCAGCGCCAAGTCAAGGATCTCATGCTCTTCCTCCAGAGCCACGGCGTCTCCACCGGACTGGCAACGCGGATTTACCGCCAGTACGGCGATCAGTCGGCCGCCGTAGTGCGCAGCGAGCCCTACCGGCTGGCCCGCGACGTCTTCGGCGTAGGCTTCCGCACCGCCGACCAGATCGCGCGCAACCTGGGCCTGGCCCTCGACGACCCGGCCCGCGTGCAAGCAGGGTTGCTCTACGCCCTCGGCACCCTCAGCGAGGAGGGGCACTGCTTTGCGCTCCGGCCACAACTGGCGGAGCAGGCAGCGGAGTTGCTCCAACTGGAGCCCGGCCACTGTTTGGCGCCCCTGGACACGCTCCTGGCCACCGGTGAGGCCATAGCCGAGGACGAGGCCGTCTACCTACCCACCTTCTACCACGCCGAGGTAGGAGTAGCCCGGGGGGTGCAGCGCCTCCAGACTGCTCCGCTCGACCGCTTGGGTGGCTTCGCCACCGTGGACTGGGAGAACGCCTTCGTCGGGGTTGATCGTGCCTCTTCCGTGACGCTCACAGCCCAGCAGAAGCGCGCCATCCGCATGGCCCTGACCGAGAAGGCGAGCATCCTCACCGGCGGGCCCGGCACCGGCAAGAGCACCATCGTCGGGAGCGCGATCCGCCTGGCACGGGGGCAGCGCGGCTCCGTTCTGCTCGCTGCCCCCACCGGCCGCGCCGCCAAGCGTCTCACCGAGACCACGGGCATGGAAGCCAGGACCATCCATCGCCTGCTCGAGTTCCAGCCCAGCGCCGGTTTCCGCTTCCAGAGGGACCGCGACAATCCGCTGGATGCCGACCTGGTCATCATCGACGAGGTCTCCATGGTGGATGTGATCCTCATGAACCACCTGCTCGGCGCCATCCCGCCGGGCGCCCATCTCCTGCTCGTAGGCGACGTGGACCAGCTGCCGTCGGTGGGAGCGGGGAACGTACTGCGGGACCTGATAGACAGCGGCGTAGTGCCTACCACTCGGCTCGATACCATCTTCCGGCAGTCGCGCGACAGCCACATAGTGGAGAACGCTCACCGGATCAACCGGGGCGAGATGCCCCTCATCCACCGGCAGTCGCGCGACTTCTTCCTCTTCCGCGAGTCCGATCCCGAGAAGGCTGCTGACTGGGTCGTCGATCTGGTGACCAGCCGCATACCCCGTCGGTTCGGACACAATCCCCTGGATGAGATCCAGGTCCTGGCGCCGATGCACCGGGGGCAGGTTGGCGTCACTGCCCTCAACCAGAGATTGCAGGCGGCTCTGAACCCACCCCGGCTGGGACGCCCCGAGAGGACGCATGGCAGCCGCACCTTCCGCTTGGGTGACCGGGTCATGCAGATGCGTAATGACTACGAGCGCCAGGTCTTCAATGGCGACCAGGGAAGGATCACTTCAGTAGACCTGGAGGAGGGGCTGCTGGTGGTGGCGTTTGAGGGTCGTCCCGTGACCTACGAGTACGGCCAGTTGGACGAACTGGCCCATGCCTACGCGGTGAGCATCCATAAGGCTCAGGGGTCGGAGTTCCCGGCGGTGGTCGTGCCGGTCCTCACTCAGCACTACGTGATGCTACAGCGCAACCTGCTCTACACTGCCGTCACTCGCGCGCGCCAGCTGGTGGTTCTGGTGGGTGATCACCGAGCCATCGCCATTGCCGTGAACAACAACCGGGTGATCTCGCGCAACACCCGTCTGGCCGATCGGCTACGGGCGACGTCCGCAGGCGGTCCCGCTAGGCTCCCGCTGGTGCCCCTCGCCTGAGGAAGAGCTCTCCCGCGATGAAGAGCACGCCCAACACCGCAAGCGGAGCCGCCACGATCAGCACCGCCTCGGGGCCGTAGAACCACAGCGCCAATGCCCCCAGCCCGATCAGTGCCAGACCGCCGAGCAACGGTCGTCCCCAAGCGATGCCAATGCCTATCAGAATCAGGAAGTTCGGGATCAGGTGTACTAGCAGGCCCACGAGGGCTTCCTTCAGAGGTACCCCCTCGGCGAAGACGTCCAGAGCGAACATGCTGAGGAACGCCACGAAGACAAGACCCAGCACCCGGGGAAGCCAGACAATCATCCGTGTCCAACCAGCGCCCATCGCGCTCCTCCATTGCCTGGGAACGAGGAGAAGGCACCACACAGTCAACATGATACTGCACCGCCGCAAACGGTGCTAGGCTGCAGCCGGAGTTTACCTTCTCCGCCGCCTCCGGTATTATGGTCGCGTCTCGATCGATCCGAATCCAGCAGGTGTACCAACGGAGGTGTGCTCATGGCGGATCCAATCGGCACCGTGAAGGGAGTCTCCAAGGACCTGGCCGCTGAGCTCAGGGCGGAAGGGATCAGCGACAGTGACCAGCTTCTGGCTGCCTGCCGCACGCCGCAACAGAGGCGCGAACTCGCGGGCAAGCTCGGGGTCGATCTGCACATCGTCACTGAGGTCGCTAATCGGTCCGACCTCGCGCGCATCAGAGGCGTGGCGGACGTGTACGCAGATCTCCTGGAGAACGCAGGCGTCGACACGGTGAGAGAACTAAGCCACCGGGTACCGGCCAATCTCCACGCCAAGCTGGTTGAGGTGAACGACGCCAAGGCGCTGGCGAAGCGCCTGCCCACCGTCGGCATGGTGACCGACTGGGTGAGTCAGGCCAGGGCGCTGCCCCCGGCACTCGAGTACTAGCGCGGGCAGACCGTGATATGTCA
>JAAYAV010000423.1 GCA_012719195.1 Anaerolineae bacterium
CTGCCGGACGGGGAGTGAGCCGCCGGGTTCAGGGGGGAGAAGCCGGCCGCCTCCCAGGCGTAGAGGGTGTAGACGGGGAGGAAGCCGGAGTGCGGCTGGAAGTAGCCGGTATACAGGAGCGGCGCCAACAAGATGCTGCAGACGATCAGCAGCGCCGCCGGGGCTCGCCAGGAAGGGATGGAAGAGGCCCTCATGGCAGCGGTGGCGCCATTTCGTCTCGCCGGTACGAGCGGCCGCTCAAGGACGGCCTAGCCGGTCTCCCCGGCCAGGCCGAGGTCGGCGGCGATGCCCTGCATGGCTTCCAGGACCACGGCGATGTGCTCGTTCAGCTCGATGCCCAGGTCGGCCGCGCCCTCCTCGATGTCCTGCCGGTTAATGGCGGCGGCGAAGGCCTTGTCCTTCCACTTCTTGCGCACCGACTTCACCTTCACATCCATGATGGACTTGGACGGGCGTACCAGAGCCACGGCCGAGATCAGGCCGGTGAGTTCGTCCACGGCGAAGAGAGACTTGCGCAGAAGAGTGTCGCGAGGGACGCCGGAGTAGGTGGCGTGGGCGAGCACGTCCTTGACCGTCTCCTCGGGGTAGCCGCGCTGGCGGAGGATCTCCGCTCCGGCAAAGCAGTGCCACTGTTCCTGCGGCAGGTCGCCGCCCATCTCGGGGTAGCGCTCGAAGTCGAAGTCATGAACCAGGCCGATGGCGCCCCAGTACTCCTCGTCCTCGCCAAGGCGGCGGGCGTAGGCGCGCATGGCGGCTTCCACGGCCAACATGTGCCGGCGCAGGCTGATGCTCTCTATGTGTTCGGTTACCAGGCCCCAGGCCTCGTCTCGGGTCATGTATCTACTCCCCATGCGATGGGCCATTATGGTCGGCGGCTCACCCTTGGGCAACCGACGTTGCCGTCGGGGCCAGCCGGCCCCGGCCGGCACCCTCAGCCCACGATGTCGTCGACGTCGATAAGGTAGACCTGCCGCTCACCCTCGTGAGCGGAGTCGAAGCAGACCTGGCGGCCGTCGCGGCTCCAGCGCGGGTGTAGGTCCACCCGGAACTCGCCGTCCAGCTCTGGTGGGGCGTAGAAGCGGCCGATGTCAATGCGGGTGTTGTCCGATGGCCGGTAGAGCATGAGGGTACGCTCGCGCGTCTCGCGGTCCGGGTAGGTGTCGTTGAGGATCCAGCGCCGGTCGGGGCTGTAGGAGCAGTGCCCGTCCTGCAGGAGCACGTCGCCGCCCACCACCTCGACCTGGTCGGTGCGGTCGCGGTAGAGGTGGAAGTGGCCGATGCCATTGTGGATGGACCAGGCGAGGATGTGATCGTCGTCGGCCCAGTCGAAGTGGGACACCAGGCCGGAGCGCTCCAGCAGGGTGAGGTCGCTGCCGTCGGGGCGGGCGGTGTAGAGGCGCGTCTGCCGAAAGCCGCCGCCACGCGGGTCGCGCCAGCGATGGAGGAAGAGGAAGCGGGTGCCGGAAGGGTTGAACTGCAAGTGGTTGAACCAGTGCTCCACGCC
>JAAYAV010000424.1 GCA_012719195.1 Anaerolineae bacterium
ACCAGTCCGCCGCCCAAGTCTCGCCGGTATGGAAGTAGCTGAGAAGCAGGGCGTAGAGGGCCTCAGTGTGCACCCAGTAGAACTTGCCGTCCCAGTTGGCGTCCAGGTTGGCGAGCATGGGGTGCCCGGCCTCATCCGGTGGCACCTCCCCGCGCGGCGGACCGCCCTCGCGATGCACGAACTGAAGCAGGCCGCCGTACTCCTCATCCCAAGCAAGCTCGCAAGCCCGACGCACTACCCGCGCCGCCTGCTCGATGCGCCGCCGATCGCCCGCCTCCTCCGCCTGATGCATTATGAACCACATGTCCTGGAACATGAGCCCGGGGTTGACGTACGTGCCCAGCTTGGTGGGCCGTACTCCGCCATCGCGCCCCAGCAGCTCAATGATCACGTCGTCGTCCTGGCGTTGCCGGTCCATCACCTCGCCTACCAGCTCCGCCACCAGTGCCCGCAGCGCGGCGGTATCGCGCATATCGAGCTGCTCCGCTGAGACCGCCAACTCGCGCCCGGTGTCCAGCATGAACATCGGCACGCCATGGGCCCGGTAGCCTGGCGGAGTGGGGTACGGGTCCGTCCGGAACCGGCCCTGGCGGTAGCGGTCCGCGACGGACCAGTAGAGGTCCCAGGCGAACTCAAGCGAGGGCCCGTGTTCTGCCACCCGAGCATACTCAGAGAGGCCGTATACCACGTAGAGGTCGGCGTAGGTGCTGGAGTCATAGGTTTCCCCCGGCCGGGCCGCCCTAGGTCGCCCGTCCTTGTCCAGCAGGATTGGGATGCCGTCGCGGTCCAGAGTGAAGGCGACGCGGCCGTTGGGTAGTCGAGCGTGCGTGCGCAGGAAGTCGGCTCCCGACCGAGCGTAGTCCACGAACCGTCCCGCCAGTGGGTGGGCGGGGAACTGGGACGCTAGCCGCGACCACAGCCAGACGAAGCGCCCCTGGGACCAGGGAAGCTTGTAGTGGTGCAAGAGCGTCCGGCCGTCGTTGGAGTAGCCGGTAAGGTAGGCGCCGTACTCGTCGTCAATGCCCCTCTCCAGCCAGTAGGGCAGCATCTGCTCGAACAAGTGACTCACGTAGAAGCGTCGCAGGTCCGCCGCCGTCGCCCCCAATGCTTCCTGCTGTGCCATAGCTCGGTCACCCGCCTCCTTCAGACGCTCTCTGAGCTAGACCGCATCCAGCGCCACTCTGGCTCCCGACCTCCAGGACGCCAGTGCTGCTTCGATGACCTCCATGCTGACGATGGCCTCGTCCGCCGGGCTGGACGGCTCCCCTCGACCCTCGCAGGCGGCCAGGAACACGGCGTGCTCCTCGCGGTAGAGGTCATCGCGCACCACAGGAATGGTCTCCTGCACCAGCGACTGCTCCTCCCGTGAGGCCAACCGCAGCACCCCAGTCTCGAAATCGAAGATCGCCCAGCCGCGATCGCCTATCGCCTCGATCTCGTGGCGCTGGGGCATCTGGACGTAGTTGAGCTCGATGGTGGACAGCAGGGGTGAATGGTAGTCACACACCATGGTCAGGTAGTTCGGGTCGGAGCTGAAGTCCAGCGCGCCCGCCTGTCTGCCCACCATGTACAC
>JAAYAV010000425.1 GCA_012719195.1 Anaerolineae bacterium
CCATCTTGCCATAGTGTTCGTCCTGTACGGCAAAGCATCGGCGGGTCTTCGGCCGCTGTACCTTTGCCCGTCTCCTTGAGCCAATAGATCGTATCCTCCAAGGTCTCCTCCGGGCTCTCAGAAGCGAGACTGTGGTGATGCGCCAAGGCGATTGCGTAGCCAGCCTGACGCCTTGCTCATGCGTCTCAGGAAAGAGCCGGGCTTTCTCCCGTAAAGCAATGCTGGTCGAGTGCCGATAGTTTGTATGCCTACAAGATGTACACTATCCTGCGTCCGTGGCGTGCAGGCGATTTGTGGGGACGCGCTTGGGGGGAAGAAGGTGCCCGCAACGTTAAGACCGAGAGTTTCCAGGGAGAGAAACGACGGCTTCACCTTGATCGAGGTCATGGTGGCGGTCGTGTTGATTGCCGTGTGTCTGTTGGGAATGGTGCAGTTCTTCGCCTCTGCCGGTGACCGAGTCATGGACTCGGAGACCCGTAGCCTGCTGCACCAGATTGCCGCCCAAGAGATCGAGGACATTCGCGCCCTGCCCTACGAGGACATCGGCACGATCGCCGGACAACCGAGTGGGCTGATTCCCGATGTTGAGACGAGAACGGTGGAAGGAGTTCCGGTGGAGATCACCCGGGAGGTGATCTACGTACAGGATCCCAGCTACTCCGGTCCCTACCCGGCCAACTACCGGCGGGTGACCGTGGCTGTGCGGGCCACAGACAGCGAGGAGTTGGCGCCCATGCAACTCAGCACCATTGTGGCCGGGGGGGCGGACGGGGGCACTCTGGACATTACCGTGACCGACCTGGCCGGCCAACCGGTCCGGGACGTGCGCCTGCAGATTGTCAATGACAATCTAGTGCCGCGGGTCGACATCCAGTCTTCTGCCATGCGCACCGATGTGCAGGGACATCTTCTGGTACCGGGTCTGGTTCCGGATGACACCAACGGCTACTACGTGACTGCCACCAAGACCGGCCATAACGATGCGGCCACCTCGGAAGGCTTGGTCGTCGATCGAGGGACTCCGTTTACCGTGGTTCAGCTCATCGTCGATGAGCTCTCCAGTCTTTCGGTTCGCCTCACAGACGGAACCGGAGTGCCGCAGGCTGACGTGATGCTTGTTGTCGGCGGACACATCTCTGTTGAGCCCTGGATATTCACCAGGCAGGCGACCACCAACGACGAGGGCGAGGCCTTCTTCGGGGACCTCCGCTACGCGACCAGTCTTCAGCCCCTCGTATTGCAGACCGTCGATCAATACGAGGCCCTCCTGCAGCTGCCCTTGGGAACCGATTCCGATCCGGTCGACTCTGGCATTCTTCTTGAGCCCGGCCAGGTCGGTCTGATCCTGGAGCCTGGCACCGACCGCTTCTTGGAACTGGAGCTGCCGGCCCGGCCGGCTGAACCATGAGAAGGGCGACCGCCGTTCCCCGGGGCGAGAGAGGCTTCACCTTGGTGGAGCTGTTGGTGGTCATGCTGGTGGCGGGCGTGGTTGCCGCTTCGGTTCTGGCCCTGTACGGGGGTGTAGTGCGCTCGGCGGCCGATCAAGGCGCCCGCATCACCAACCAGGACTCAGCCCGGCTGGCCATGTATGAAATGAGTCGACTCATCCGAGGGGCCTGCTCATCGGACTCCAACCTCACCTCCGTATCCGATTCTCTGCACCGGGCGGGTCCCAAGGAGTTGGTCTTCTTCACCGACTTAGACGGCGACGAATCGGCTGAACGGGTGCGCTACTACCTGTCCGGCACCACTCTGCGCATGCAAACCGCCCAAGCCGACACGTCAGAAAACCCTCCCGTCTATTCGGCTGCGTACGACACCGATGGGGTGGTCATCCTGGATGGCATCAGAAACGGTGCAGCTGCCTTGTTCACGTACTTCGGCTTTGACGAAGATGCGGTGAGTCTCTATGGGATTGCAGCGCCGGACTCGGACCCGCTACGGCGTTCGGTGGTTGCGGTCGGAATCCGGTTGCTGGTTAACGAACAACCTGAGATCGCGCGGGGAGGAGTGGAACTCTCCACCCGCGTGCTGATCAGACAGCGCTACGACGGAGGTCTTGGTGGCAGCTAGCGGAGCGCATGGCTATCAGATCCTCAGACGCATCGGCCGTCGGCTTGGCCGCCGAAACGAAGGTTATGTCCTTATCGTGGCCATGCTGGTTATGTGCGCCGTACTCCTGCTGGGCGGTGTTCTACTGCTCCAGGTGCAGAGAAACCAACAGCATGTCCAGCGAGACCGGGCCTACACCCAGTCGTTCGCAATAGCGGAGGCCGGCCTTAACCAGTATCTGTGGATGGTGGCAAGCGGGATGAGCTCGGAAGTCAACGATTTCGCCATCCCCGGCGCGAGCGAAGAAGACCCTCACAAGATGGCCTACGTCTTTCTCGATCCCTACGACTCATCGGTCCAGGGCGAGTACGTCATGGAGGTGACCCCGCCTTCAGCGAACGAGCCCAACATCACAGTGACCGTGACCGGCAAGTCCAACCAGCCGGTGGAGCAATCCCGCACGGTATCGGCTCATCTGGGACGGCCGGCATTCAGCGAGTACCTGCTTCTCACCAATGAGGAGGTGTGGATCGGGGGCCCGCTGGACCGGGTGTGGCACGGCAAGACCCATTCGAACACCGGTATCTGCATCGACACCGCGGACCTGACCGATCTGGTTTGTTGCGCCCGCCAGACCTACGTGAGTTCCATGTTCGGCGGTAGCCATGACGGAGTGTGGTCTGGATGGGAGCATACGGTTCCTCTGAGCAGTCCTTCCCGAAGCCTCTGGCAGTTCCCCGTGCCTGCCGTGGACTTCGGCACCGTTACCTCGGATTTCGCACGTTTGGGCGAACTCGCCCAGGGAACCGGGGTCAACCTTCCTTACTCCACAGCCGGTCCGCACAACGAGCGCCGCGGTTGGTACATACAGCTCCTACCCAATGAGAAGTACCAGATCCGCCGGGTCACCGACGAATACGAGTCCCGCAACTACTCGCACGGCAGCCGCGTGGGCGGGTATCTAACCTATGAGAGTCCGCCTTCGCCTATATCAAGTGGGGCCTATGATTACCCCGAGGACGGAGTGATCTACGTGAACGACCATGTCTGGGTCGAGGGGACCAATCTGCATGGACGTATCACCATCGCGAGTTCCGGCCAGCTCAACCCGCCCGGCAAGACGGCAGCTACCTCCATCCATATCGTGGGTGACCTATCGTACTCGCAGAAAGACGGCAGTGTGGCCGTGGGGCTGATTGCCCAGAACAACATTGAGATCCCGGCCTACGCTCCCTACCAGAAGGGAGGACAGGTATCGAGGATGGACATGGAGGTCGACGCGGCGCTGATCGCTCAGCAGGGCCGCGAATACAGCCGGGCGGCCGATCTGGGAGGACCCACCAGAGACTATCTCGCCATGTATGGTTCGGTCTCGTCCTGTCTGCAGCCCTACCGTTACTCGACGGGCGGGGGCGGGTTCGCGAACGGCGAGAACACCTACGACCCCTACCTGCTCCACAACCCGCCGCCCTATTTCCCTACGGTAGGCACCTATCAGATCCTCGATTGGCGTGAACTTCCCCTGTCGCAGGCGGTGGAAGTCTAGCCATCTCTGCTAGTCGACCAAGCCGTGCTGCGGGGCTGCCTCTGGCATGGCAGCCCCGACAGGTTGATAACGACCCGAATGACCCACCAGCGGGTCCAACGTTCTCGTCGAGCGCTTCAAGGCCAATCCCGAGTGGGCGCAACTCTACAAACGGCGCCTTGCGGAGTTGAGAAGTAAGTTGTCTGAGGGCGGTCGTGCCGCGGAGATTCTCGCCGAGTGGGTGACGGTTCTTAAGATGCGGGCCTCAGACTTGGTGTATGCGGCGACTGTCAACGAGGAGGCAGCCAGCATCTCGGGGTGTTTCACGGCCAGGTAAGGATGCCGGTACCGGTTTGCACAGACGCTATACCGTCATTTCCCTGGGAGAGAACCGGGATTGAACCCAAGGGCCAAGGAGAGACCGGACACACATGGATGGAATGGCTGTTGCCATACCTGCCACTCGCCCCGGAATCGTTGTTACTAGAGGTCCTCACAGCCATGATTAACCTACGGACGATCATGACAGGTCGACCTCCAAGGCCGAGAGTAGTACCGTTGAAGGGCCCCGCCGTCAAGCATTGGTCCTGACGGCCAGATCGGTACCATCTATGTCTCAATGCCGGAGGCCTTCCCGGACGTCCAGGTGTGGGGTCCGGTCAATCGGCTGGCAGTGCCGGAGAGGCGGGCTACGCAGATTCTGCTACCGCGCGAGATGAGACTGAGAAGAGTCAAACGCGCTGAGCGGGCTACTCGAGTTGACACTGCCCGGCTGCCCCGCCTAGAATTAGGAGACTGTCGGTGTGGCGCGCGGTTCATTCGGTCGCCTGCCACATGGGAATCCGGTGCAAATCCGGAACTGCCCCGCAGCGGTAAGTGGGAACGAAAGCCGTCAACCAAGCACTGGCTCGCAGGAGCTGGGAAGCGACGGCCGGTAGGAGACTGCCTCTACAGGTAGACACGCCCACAAGTCCGAAGACCGGCCGAGAGCGTGCACTACCCCGCAACCTCCGAGGGCGAGGCGCAAGCGGCGAGGCGCTGTTCCCAGGTCTTGGGATCGGGCCTGATTCCGGCCGTTCCGCCGTAGCCCCGATAGGAGAGCAAAGGAGACGGCGATGATGGTTCTGGGTCAGGTCACACGCCTTGCAGTCCAGCCCCACCTTCCTCCCACGGAAACCCCTGTCCTGCCTATCCCCGGGTTGAGTGACTTCGGGCAAGTCATTGGCGAAAGGAAGGCCGCGTTCCTGGATGGCGCCATGGGGACACAACTGGCGGAGGCCGGCGTCGACATGAGCGGATATGCGAATCTCAAGGATGCGGACGTTGTGCTTGCCATTCACAAGCGTTATGCCGACTGTGGGGTCGACTTCCTGCTCACAAACACGCTGACTATGAACAGGATCAGCATCCAGTCGCACTCTCAGAAGGTGGATGTGCGCGCGGTCAACTTGGCCGGAGCGCAGTTGGCGCGCAGGGCCGCCAACGACCATCAATACGTACTCGGCGATATGGGCTCTATCGGGAAGCTGCTGAAGCCCTACGGACCGCTCGGCGAGAGCGAGGCACACGCCGCTTTCGCGGAGCAGGCGAGCATTCTCGTGGAAGGCCAGGTGGACGGGCTCATCATCGAGACCATGTTCGACCTGCGCGAAGCGGTGTGTGCCGTCAGCGCCGCCCGAGACGTGACTGATCTGCCCATCATTGCCTCCATCGCGTTCCACACAGCGGCAGACGGAGGAAGAACCCTCATGGGTAACACAGCCCGTGACTGTGCGCTCGCTTTGACCAAGGCCGGCGCTTCGGCCGTCGGTGCCAACTGCGGCACCGTGGATCCTCTCGGAATGGCCGCCGTTGTCGAGATCATGCGAAGCGCCACCCCCCTACCCGTCATAGCCCAACCCAATGCCGGCAAAGGCACACACGTGGAAGGAAGACTGAGCTACGACATGTCACCTGCCGACTTCGCGGCAGGCGCTGCGGCCTGCGTCCGGGCGGGAGCATCCCTGGTTGGCGGCTGCTGCGGTACTTCGCCCGCGCACATTCTGGCGATGATCGAACTTCTCGGCTGACGGGGGAGGCGAGGAAGATGAGCAGTAGAACGAACCTGGCCAGCAGCGCCGACCAGACCCCCTTCGAACGGGGCTACGTCCACATCTACACCGGAGACGGCAAGGGAAAGACGACCGCGGCCATCGGTCTCGCCGTACGCGCGGCCGGTGCCGGCCTGCGGGTGTTCATCGGCCAGTTCATGAAGATGGGCGCCTACAGCGAGATCAAAGCGCTCCAGTGCTTCGGTGAAAAGATCGTCTGCCGGCAGTACGGCGACGGCCGCTGGATCGCGGCACGCCCGACCGAGGTTGAGGTCGAACTCGCTCGGCAAGCTCTCGAGGAGATCCGAGGCATTATCACATCGGAGGAATACCAGGTCGTGGTTCTCGATGAGATCATCATGGCGACCTGGTTCGGCCTCCTCGATACCCAGGATCTAATCGACCTCATCGACAGCAGGCCAGTACACGTGGAGCTGGTGCTCACAGGCCGCCGGGCCGGTCAGGAGCTGATCGACCACGCAGATTTGGTGACAGAAATGTGTGAGGTCAAGCACTACTACCAAAACGGGGTTCTCGCGCGCAAGGGCATCGAAAGCTGATGACACCTTGTGCACGCGGCTTGCCTCGATCCTGGCCTCCTTCCTGTCCGACTCACCCATCAGACTGCCAGACTCAGCGGGGAGTTATGCACACCGTCAAGTGTGCTAAGTCAACGCTCTTTCAGAAGCGCTGCATTTCCAGCCGGTT
The DNA here is from genome assembly GCA_012719195.1 of Anaerolineae bacterium. Classification (GTDB taxonomy): domain Bacteria; phylum Chloroflexota; class Anaerolineae; order DRVO01; family DRVO01; genus Ch71. The sequence continues at coordinate 6,376 of JAAYAV010000425.1, forward strand.
TCACGTTATCGGCTGGCAATGCGCCGAAGGGGCTGACTTCTTGCGAACCAAAAGGCCTCAGACCCGCAAGCGGAAGTTTGCGGAAGGAAGAAAACGGACGGCTGCATCGCCCGTGGGACACAACCCGGGCCCGCGACGACCAGACTCCTGCAGGTGCCGAAGATGACCCAGCACCATGGGGACATAGTCATCGTTCCTGGAGAAAATACAGTGCCGCTGGGCTCTTGGACCCTCGTTGGAGCCGGCCGTATTCTCCCGTCGACGTAGACTCCTTTGATAGCCATGTTCTCCCGGCCGTCGCCTGAACAACCAAATCATGATCGAGAGCAACAGCTTGTGGAAGAAAATCGAACCCCCGGCGCCACTCGGGCGTTTAGGGGGTTCGTGGACTCAGCTGAAACAGCGGTGACGGCCGCTACTTCTTGACGGGTGCCCGCAGCACTCGTTTAGGATCGCTGACCAGCAACCGTACCAGCCAGATGAAGAGGCCCAGTACGAGCACAGCCATCCCAAGCCCGGTGGCGTCAGCGTTGATCTCGAAGAACTCGCCCCTCTCTTGCACATAGGCCATGACATGGTCGACCAGCCACATGAGGGTCGCCCCCCAGTAGATGAGGCTGAGGAAGCCCAGCTTGTACTTGTCAGACGGAGAGCTCACATACCAGAGGGCGCTCGTGACGAGCGCGGCGAATGCGGTGATGAGGAGCCACATCACGCGCCTCCGGCGACCTTCTCCGGTTTTGCCTCGGATGTTCTCCGATCTCTGGACCTCAGTTCGACGATGCCCACCACGATCCCCCAGGCAACTAGGATGACGGCGGTCATTGTCAGACCGTAGGTGAGAATCTCGTGGAGCATCGGCCCCACTTCGCCCGGGGTCTGCATGGCGGTGAGGAAGGGCGGCCAGGGTACCACCTCTCCGTGCCATAGGTGCTCCAGAGCGAGAAGGACGACTCCACCCCAGAGCATGGTGTTCAGCCAGCGCAGCCTCTGGGTCCACTTGCCTCTGGTATGCGCCGTCTGCTCTCCGATCGGCTTCTCTTCCTTGTTCTTCACCACCTTCTGCGCGATGGTGGTGACGATCGCCACTCCGGCCGGGGCCAGAAAGCAGGCCATACCTCCTCCTCTCCCTTCAGGACGGCTCAACGAGCTGCGAATGCAACCGCTTGCATTCTAGCAGGGGGAAGAGGCGGTCAAGCAAGATGCGAAGGGGGACGACGCTCAGGTGCGGTCACTTGAAGCACCGGCTCCGGCTGGCCAGGCGCTTCAGATTGGCACTGAACCCGTACTCAACGAGGAGCGTGTCCTCCGAGGAGGCAGAGATGTTCTCGCCGATCGCGACCATCTTACGGCACTACTGGTAGATCACGTGTTGGTGGTGTCCCTTCCTGGTTGAACACGGCCGATTGCAGCATTTTCTGGTGATCTCTCTTGTGAATGTGTCCAAGAGGCGGAGCTCCGCGGCATCAAGGCCCCTGAAACAGGATCTCACGAGCGACCAGATCGACCTCACCACTCCCGCATAGTGTTGGTTCCAGCAGTAACGCACTAACCGCTCAGAAGCAAAGGCGGCGCCGACTTCATCTGTCAGCGCCGCCCAACAGGATGGGGGCTGCGGTCATGGAGGGGTTACGACCACCTAC
>JAAYAV010000426.1 GCA_012719195.1 Anaerolineae bacterium
CCGGCAGCACGGACGGTGGCGACCTGCTCCTCTCCTTCCGGCGGCCGGCGGACGGTAGTCCGGGCTGGGAGGTGCTGGTGCGCACGACGCCGCTGCCGCTCTCCGCGCGCTCTTGGCGAGTGTGCAGCATGCCTGGGGCTCTTAACGCAACCGTGGCCCAGGCGATGGTACGGCTAGCGCAGCCGCGGCCGGACGACCGCTTCCTCAACCTGGCCTGCGGATCCGGCACCTTTCTGGTGGAACGGCTGCAGACGGTTCCCGCCCGGCAAGCACTCGGCCTCGACATCAGACCAGACGCACTACAGTGTGCCCGCGCCAACCTCGAGGCGGGCGGCTGTGCCCCGCGGGCGCGGCTGCTCCACGCCGATGCAACCGCCGTGCCCCTGCCAAGTGAGTCCATGGACACCCTGGTGGTCGATCTCCCTTTCGGCATGCTGGTGAGCAGCGCCGACGAGATCCGCGCCCTCTACCCCGCCCTTCTGCGCGAAGGAGCCCGGGTGGCCCGACCGGGTGCGGCCCTAGTGGCCGTGACGGCCGCCCGCCGCCTCTTTGAGGCCTGCGTCGCTTGCGAGCCCGCCTGGCGCCAAGAGCGCTCGCTGGCGGTGCGCTTGCCCTACAAGGACCGAGAGATGACCGTAGGCGTCTATCTGCTGCGGCGAGCGTAGAGCTCAACCTCTGTACCGGGGCGGGCTTCTCCTGTAACCTAGGGGGCGGATCTCCAGCGTCGGGAAGGAGAGTCAGCCATGGCCACCATCAAGAGAGAGATAACCTACTTCAGCCCGCCGGGGCCCAACAACACCGGCAAGGTGCTTGCCCTCGCCCGCGAGCGGGTGGTGAGTCTGGGTCTGCGCAGCGTACTCGTTGCCACCACCAGCGGGCAGACGGGGCTGCAGGCGGCCGAGCTTTTCCGCGGCTACAACCTGATCGCCGTCACCCACTGCGCCGGCTACCGCCAGCCCAACACTCAGGAAGCGCCCCCCGAAACGCTGGACGCCATTCGCGCCGCCGGCGGCACCGTCCTCACCACCCAGCACGCCTTCGGTGGCGTCGGACGGGCGGTGCGCATCAAGCTGGGCACCTACCAACTAGACGAGATCGTCGCCTACACCCTGCGGATGCTGGGTGAGGGGCTGAAGGTCGCCATGGAGATCACCGTCATGGCTGCCGATGCCGGTCTCGTCGCCGCCGGTGAGGACGTGATGACCATCTCCGGCACCGGTCGGGGCGCCGACACCGCCGTGATAGTCCGCGCCTCCAACGCCATGCGCTTCTTCGATCAGTCCGTGGTGGAGATCGTCTGCATGGCCGGTGGGCACGCCGGCACCGCCGTATGAGGACCTACCACCTTCCCGTCACCATCGTCACCGGCGACGGCTGCCTGGATCAGGTGGGCGGCCGGGCCGCCGCCCTAGGAAGGCGGGTTCTGCTCGTCTGCGGGGCCTCCGCTCGCCGCTCCGGTGCCTTGGACCAAGCGCTCGGCCACCTGAGTGCTGCCGGCTTGGAGGCGGCCGTCTACGAGGGAGTGCGGGGCGAGCCCACCCTCGCCGTAGTCGCCGAGGGGATTCTCCTGGCGCGACAAGCGCAAAGCGACGTCCTGGTCGGCCTCGGCGGCGGGAGCGCCATGGACACGGCCAAGGCCATCGCCGG
>JAAYAV010000427.1 GCA_012719195.1 Anaerolineae bacterium
AGGGCAGCGGTACCGACGAAGGTCTGGTTTACGAGCCGCTGCGCCAGGGCACGGCTGAAGCCCGCCGCCACACCGCCTTCGATAAGCGCCTCAGCCACCAGAGAGAGGTAGGCGGGGCCGGGACCGCTGAGGCCGGTGGCCAGATCCAGGAGGCCCTCCTCGCGCACCTCGACGGCGTCGCCGAGCGCGCCCAGCAGCCGTTCCGCCTGGAGGCGCTGCTCCTCTCGGACGCCGGGCGCCGCTATCCAGACGCTGGCGCTCTGTAGCACGCGGGCGGCAGCGTTAGGCATTGCCCGCACCACCGCATCGTGGCCGAGATCGGTGCGCATTCGGTCCAGCGAGATCCCCGCCATGATGGAGATGACGAGTGCCTCCTCCGGTATCCGGCCCTCGATAGCGGCCGACACGGCCGGGTACATCTGGGGCTTGACGGCCAGCACCACCATAGCCGCTCCAGGGAGGGCATCTCCGGCGGCGGCCACCACCCGCACTTCTTCGGAAGAGTGGAGGCGGGCGCGCTGGGAGGGGTCGGGGTCGGCGACCACGATCTGCTTCGGCGTGGCGAGCGCCCGACTGAGGACGCCACGGCAGATGGCGCTACCCATGACGCCGCCGCCGAGAATGGCGAGGTGGCCGCTGTCCAACAGTGGAATCTCGCTGCTCACGCTGTCCTCGGGCCGAAGATTGCTCGCCCGACGCGGACGAGCGTGGCACCTTCTTCGATGGCGACCTCGAAGTCGTCCGTCATCCCCATGCTCAGTTCGGACCAGTCGCCACCGGGGAAGAGGCGTTCGAGACGATCACGCAACTGCCGCAGCCGCCGAAAGTAGGGGCGCGCCTCTTCGGCGCTGTCACCTACGGGGGGAATGGTCATGAGGCCGCGCAGGCGGATGTCTGGAAGCGCTTGTAGGCGGTCCAGTTCGTTGAGGAAGACAGCGGGCAGGTCGCGGTCGGGCTCTGGTACCAAGTAGCCGCCCTTACTGTCCTCGCCACTCACGTTCACCTGGACCAGGCAGTCCAGCACGGCGCCCTCTTGGGCGGCCAGGCGGGCCAGGCGACGCCCGAGCTTGAGCGAATCGAGCGAGTGGACAAGGGTGTAGCGGCCGACCACGAGCGGAGCCTTGCGGCTCTGGACGTGCCCGATCATGTGCCAGGCGGGCGCCGCCAGGCCGGCGGCTCGGGCTCCGTCATTGACGAGGGAGATCTTCTCATCCGCTTCTTCCGGGCGGTTCTCGCCGAGGTGCCGCACCCCGGCTTCCACTGCGGCGAGAATCTCGCTGGAGGCGCGCGTCTTGCTGACGGCCACCAGCGTGACGGAGTCGCGATCGCGTCCGGCGCGACCACACGCCGCCGCCACCCGCCCCTCGACGGCACGCACCCGGTCGGCTAGAGCGCATTGTAGGGAGGAGGTGTCCGCAGGGGTCATGCCAGCCCTACGTACACGCCGAAGCGGCCGGTGCAGCCGGCCTCGGCACGGTGGCTGTAGAAGAGGTCAGTGTGGCAGGCGGTGCAGATCCGGCTGCGCACCGTCCGCACCCCGCGCTCCTCGAGCATCTGCCCATTCAGACGGGCAAGGTCGAGGTAGGCGTGTCCGTCTCGCTCTGCCAGGGTGCCGCGCGCCGATGTCCCCAAAGCGCGCACTTGAGCCACCACGTCGTCGCCGACCTGGTAGCAGCAGGGCCCGATTGCGGGGCCGAGGTAGGCGGTAGTCGTGCCTGGGTGCGCCCCCAGCCGCTCCAGCGCCTGCCAGGCCGCTAGGGCCACGCCGGCCACCGAGCCGCGCCAACCGGCGTGGACGAGGCCCAGCGCCGGCACCGATGCGTCGGCGAGGATGATGGGGAGGCAGTCCGCGAAGGTCATCGTGAGCGCAAGGCCGGGCTGGTCGGTGACCAGGGCATCGGCTAGGGGAGCGTCGGAGGAGGCCTTGTCGCTGATCGCGGCAACCGTGTTACCGTGTGCCTGGCGGCAGCGAACCTGTAGACGCGTGTCCATGTCCAGGGAACGGGCTGCTCGGGCGCGATTCTCTCGCACTGACGCGGCGCTGTCGTCGACGCTGAGGCTTAGGTTGAGGTACTGGAAGGGGGCGGAACTGACGCCGCCGAGGCGGGTCGTGATGCCGTGGACGAATCGGCCGTCGGCCTCCAACTCCGGGAAGGTCAGTACGGGTACCTCCCGATTGTCGTGGAGGATTAGGCCAGACTCGACTTGTTTGAACATGACAAGCAGTCTAGCATAGGGCGGAAAGACGGGGCAAGGGTTCTGTGATAGTGGGCCTGGGCCGAGGAGGGGCACGGTTGAGCAGTGAGAGCGACCGCAAGCTGATACTGCTGATCGATGACGATCGTGATCTGGTGGCCATGCTCCGAACCGCGTTGGAGCGCGAGGGCTATCGCATCGCCGCTTCCCACGACGGCAGGGACGGACTCAAGCAGTTCTACGCCCTCAAGCCCGACCTGGTGGTGCTCGACATTGTGCTGCCTGTCATGGATGGGTGGCTGGTGTGCGAGCGCATACGGGAGATGTCTAACACGCCGCTCCTCATCCTGACCGGTCGTACGAAGAATGAGGAGGTGACCAGGGGCCTGTACCTGGGGGCCGACGACTACATGGTCAAGCCCTTCGGGGTTACCGAGTTCATGGCCCGGGTGCGGGCGGTGGTACGACGCTCGATGGAGGCGCCGAAGCATGCTCCCCAGTCGCTCCTCACCATCGACGCCCACCTCAGTGTCGACCTCGCCAAGCGGCGTGTCATAGTGGACGGTCGGCCCGGCGAGTCCCTGTCGCCCACCGAGCAGCGCCTGTTGGCGGTGCTGGCGGCGCATGCCGGTGAGGTGGTGACTACTGAAGACCTCCTACGGCGCGTCTGGGGCGATGAGTCGCGCCGCAGCGCCGGACACCTGAAGACGTACGTGCACTACCTGCGCCACAAGATCGAGCCGAACCCGGCCGAACCGCGCTTCATCCTCACCGAGAGAGGGGTGGGCTACCGGTTCAGCGCGCGAACCTGACCGGGCAGGCGAGCAGACGAGAGGGAATGCGCCGATGGAGACCCGCATCCGGGTCCGGTACGCGGAGACAGATGCGCAGGGAATCGCCTATCACAGCAACTACCTGGTGTGGTTCGAGGTGGCCCGTACCGAGCTGTTCCGCCGCGCTGTGGGCGAGAGCCCGGGCGACTTCTTCCGCTCCTATGGTATGCCCGTCATAGAGGCATCGGTGCGGTATCACCAGCCCTGCCGCTACGACGACGAGCTCTGCATCGGCATCGAGCTCAGTCAGTTGCGAAGCCGAAGCCTGCGCTTCGACTACTCCATCCGCCGCGACGGCGATCTGGTCAGCGAGGGGCATACGGTGCACGTGTGCGTGGACGGCGGCGGTGCCCCTTGTCGGATACCTCTGGAGTTGCGCCAGGCGCTGGCCACGGGAGAACACAACGGGGACGGCTCGCGATGAGACCGTCCCCGAGTGG
>JAAYAV010000428.1 GCA_012719195.1 Anaerolineae bacterium
GAGTCGTACTTGCCGGTGAGGTCGACGGTTCCGGGTTCGACCATGAAGTCCTGAATGACGATGCGGCCGTCGTTACGGTTGATGAGGATGACCTCATCGGTCCCGATGATGGCCTCGGTCAGCAGCTCCGCCTCCGGCTCCTCGTCCTGGGCGAGCGCTGCCGAGGGAGCGACCAGGAGGCCCAACAGCAACAGGACGGTAAAGAGGATCTGAGCGGGGGACGTGAATAAGCTGCGTCGCGTTCGAGTGCCCATGACCTAACCCTCCAACCAGCGGGAAACGATAGGGCTGATTCGATTGCCTTCCATGGAAGTCTAGCACAGGAGGCCGGTGCTGCCTACGAGTCGGCGGCCGTGCTGCTGGGGGCCTCGGTGGTGTGGGCAAAGCGTTAGTGTCTCCTAGATACTATCCGATACGGCCACTGGCGCGAGGGCGGCCTCTGTGGTATAAGGGGAATAGGCCCGCACACTAGATAGCGGGTGGAATGCCACTGCACGATTGCGACGCCTGCGGACTGACATCCCAAGGTCGGAGAGTGTAGTACGGCAGTTGAATACCCAAAGGGGGTGCCGGTAACATGGCAGAGCGGATCGAGGGGACAGTCAAGTGGTTCAGCCGGGACAAGGGCTACGGCTTCATCATCCCGGACAATGGCGGGAAGGATGTTTTCGTGCATTACTCCGCCATTGAGGGAGCCGGCTTCCGCAACCTCGAGGAAAACGACCGGGTTGAGTTCGAGATCGAGGACTCGGCCAAGGGTCCGCAGGCGGCGCACGTCAGCCGCTTGGGCGGTGGTCAGGTGCAGTCGACAGGCTGGACGCAGCAGAGTTAGCGCACAGTAACCAGTCAAGCCGCATAATGTCCGCCCCGGTCTCCATTGGCCGGGGCGGTGTTGTTTCTGGAACCGCGGTGCTGCCGGACCTGTTCGCGCGGGGAGGTGCTATTTGGGTGGCCTCGGCTGGTTGGCTCGGTTAGGAGCGATCCTGGCATTGGCCGGCATGGTTGGGGGATGCGCCGCTCGGGCAGATCACTCCTGGCAGCAGGCCGATCTTGCCGCACCGGCGTCGGCCACCGTGCTGGACGTGGGCTTCACCGAAGCGGGTGCGGCGGTGGTCGCCCTCTACGAACCGGCCGGGCTCTACCTCTCGGCGGATGGCGGCGAGTCGTGGCGGTGGATCGGCCAATCGCTAGGTGGTCTCGCGCCTATGGCGGTGCAGCCCCAAATGCCTGGTGGCGGCCTGTGGGTGGGCACCGGGGCAGGACTGTACCTGCTGGCCGACGATGCCGCTTTCCCCATCGATGGGGTGGCGGCTCTGGTTTACGACCTAGCCGGTGCGGAGCGAGGGGTCTGGGCAGCGACTGAGGACGGCCTCTACCTCTGCTCGGCGGCCGTATGCGAACCCCGCGGCCCTCGCGGTCCGGCGCTTTCAGTCGCGTCCTCGCCCGAGATGGTCTGTGCCGGCATGGCCGAGGATGGTCTCTGGTGCGCCGCGGCGGGCGGCGATTGGCAGCGAGTCGACGACGCGATGATAGACCTGGTGAATGACATCGCCTTGGGTCCCGACGGGTCGGCCATGCTGGTGTCGCGGGGCGGCCTGCACCGGCGCTTCGGCGGTGCAGAAGTGGAGCCGTTGGCGCTCCCCGGGGGCGCAACCGCCCGGGTGGTTGATTGGCGCGCGAGTCTGTGGTGGGTGGGGACCGCCGAAAGCGGAGTCCTCAGCAGCGCAGACGGAGGCCTGACCTGGTCGGCCGCTCAGCCGGCCTCAGCGTGGCCGGAGATAGCGTCTCTGGGTGGCGACGCGGGCGGCCGGCTGCTGGCCGGGACGTATGGTGTCGGGCTGCTCCGCTCCAATGACGATGGTGCCACTTGGGAGCCGGTCGGAGCCGGCCCCGGCCGGTGCCCGGTCTACAGCCTGCTCAGCAACGATGAAGGCCTGCTCTTCGCCGGGAC
>JAAYAV010000429.1 GCA_012719195.1 Anaerolineae bacterium
ACTCCACTGACGTGACCGCCCGGCCGGTGCGGGTACTTCGGCCAGCGCGCCTCGGGGTTGGCTATGTTGATGTGCGTGCCCTTGAGAATCGAGGTGTCCGTGCCGGCACTGATGACGTTGGCCTGCGCCTCCACCAGCACCTCGCCCGTCCCCGGTTCCGACGGGGCCTCGAACTCCTCCCAGCCCACCTGGCCCGGACCGCAGAACAGCAGTCGTCTACCCCTCAAGTTAGCCTCCCGCGTCGCCTCCGGCGACGCTTCCCTCGCCCGCCTGGCTACAGATGAATGACGGTGCGCACCCCGCTGCCGTACTGCTCCAGCCGATCCAGCGCCTGATTGATGGGCGCCGCCGCCAGGAGCACGCTCTCGGTGATCACCGCCGACAGGTCGAGCCGGCCCCGTCGGGCGAACTCCAGCAAGAGGTCCAGTTCGCTGCGCAAGTGATCCGACGACCCCATCACCGCCGCCTCCCGGCCGATGAGCTCGCGGTAGGAGTCCAGTTCCAGCGGCCGGTCGGTGATGCCCACCAGGACGGCGCGGCCCATCGGCGCCAGGCTGCGCACCGCTTGGCGCATGGTTAGCGGCAGCCCGATCACCTCCAGCGCCACGTCTACCCCGCGGCCGGACGTCAGTTCCCTCAGCGCTTGAACCGGGTCGCCGCCCAACGCATTCACCGGGGTGGCACCGTAGCCCTGCGCCAGAAGTAGCCGCTCCCCATCTATGTCGATGGCGTACACATCTAGGGCGCCGAGAGCCCCCGCCAGCTGCACCGCCGACAGCCCCAGCCCGCCCGCGCCAAAGACCGCCACCGTCTCCCCCGCCTGCAGCCGCCCCACCCGGAGTGCGTGCAGCGACGTAGCGGAAGAGCACATCATGACCGCCCCGGCGTCGAAGCCTATCTCCTCTGGAAGCGGTACCAGGCTGCGCGCCGGCATCAGCACGTACTCGGCGAAGCCGCCGTCCCGGTGCTTGCCCATCATCGCCCCCTGCCGGCAGAAGTGCTCCTGCCCGCGCAGGCAGTACTCGCACTGGCCGCAGGTCGCCAGGTAGTGCAGGCAGACGCGGTCTCCCTCGCGCAGGCCTGCCGCCCCTGCTCCTAGCGCGGCTACCTCCCCCGCTACCTCGTGGCCGGGCGTGATGGGCAGCGGGCCCACCGGCGAGGTGCCGGCTCGATAGTGGACGTCCGAGTGGCAGATGCCCGCCGCCCGCACCCGCACCAGCGCCTCCCCCGGGGCCGGACGCGGGACCGGCACCTCCTGCTCTTCCAGCGGCGAACCAATGGCCGTTAGCCTGACTGCCTTCACTCTGTCACCACCCTCTCACCTAGCCGGATCTGGCCGAGAACTGCTGGAACAAAGCCTTCTTCGCCGTTATAATGCTCGCTGCAAAGCGTGTCCATCGACCGGCTGCCCGGCTGACGCCCTGGAGGACGACCATGGCAGAACTCAACCAGATCGCCGACTACCTTCCCTTCCTCATCCCCGTGATCATCATCGAGCTCGGGCTGGCGGTGGCGGCCCTGGTCGACGTGATTAGGCGCCC
>JAAYAV010000430.1 GCA_012719195.1 Anaerolineae bacterium
CCACGGGTGACGGGTTCGAGACCGAGCAGCAGCCGGGCCATGGTGGTCTTGCCGCTACCGCTTTCTCCGACTACCCCGGTGATGGTCGGCTCCTCATCGTCCACGATGAGCGAGAAGTCCTCCAGTGCCACCACTTGCCGGCGGCTCATGATGCCGCCGCCGAAGACCTTGGTGATGGCCCTGGCTTCGAGGAGGGTGCTCATTGCCGCACCTCCGGGGCGCGAAGCAGGAAACAGGCAGCCCAGTGGCGCTCCGAGATCGGCACTGCTGGAGGTAGCTCACGGCGGCAGATGTCCATGACGTGAGGGCAACGCGGGTGGAAGACGCATCCGGGAGGCAGGTCCAGCAGTGACGGAGGGAACCCGGGAGCACCGCGGAACTGGGCCTTTCCGCTCAGCGTGGGCAGGCTGGCGACCAGCAGCTGGGTGTAGGGGTGCCCGGGGCGCTGGAAAAGGTCTCGCACGGGGCCCTCTTCGAGCAGGCGGCCGGCGTACATCACTGCCACGCGGTCGGCGAACTGAGCCATCAGGCCCATGTCGTGGCCGATGAGGATGACGGCGGCGTCGATGTCCTCCTGCACCCGGCGAAGGGTCTCCATCACCGTTCGCTGCACCACCACGTCCAGGGCGCTGGTGGGCTCATCGGCGATGATGACCTTGGGTTCCAGGCTGATGGCGATGGCGATGCACACCCGCTGCTTCATGCCGCCGCTGAGGTGGTGGGGGTAAGCGCTCGCCACCTCGGGCCGGAGGCCGACGCGGGCGAGGAGGCCATTGAGCCGGTGCTGCCACTCCGAGCGGCTCATGCGCACCCCGTGATGGCGGACGCCATCGTGCACCTGGTCGCCGATGCGCATGACCGGGTGGAGTGAGTTCATGGCCCCTTGGCTGATGAGGGCGATCTGGGCCAGGCGCGCCTCGCGGAGGCGCTGCTCCGAGAGGGTCATGAGGTCTTCGCCGTCGAGGTAGACCCGGCCGGAGTCGATGTGGCCGGGCGGCCGGATGAGGCGCATCAGGGCGAGGGCAGCGGTGGACTTGCCCGAGCCGGACTCGCCCATGAGGCCGAGCCGCTCGCCCGGATCGAGCGCGAAGCTGACGCCATCAACCGCACGGACGGGTCCCCGCGACGTGGCGTAGTGTACCCGCAGATCGCTGACTTCGAGCAGGGCCATCGCTGTTCCCTCTCCTGCAGGCACGGAGGCGATCGGATGCGGAAGCTAGAATAGTGCGCTTGTTAGGAACACCGTGTGTGATGTTTTCCCTCGCACCTACTGTAGTACGTGGAATGGGACCTGTCAATGCAAGCGGACATGTCTACCCAATGGTGCTTGGGTAAGAAGTCTGCCCCCAGTACCGGCACGATCCTGAGGGATTCATCCGGAGTCGCTGGCTCACGGGCAAGCGACGGTCGCTCCACGGCTGGCATGGCGCAACTTCAGCCTCTCATCAGGGTTTCTCCGCTCATGAAAAATGTCATGAGCGTGCAGGCGGCGCCTGTGGGCCGAGAATGTGCATCCGGCGGTCCGCCGGCCATGCATCGGCCCGAGTGCGCTGGAGGAGGCGTCTGATGAACGATCTCACCGAGATCCGCTGGCACGGTCGGGCGGGTCAGGGACTGGTAACCGCCGCCAAGCTGCTTGGCGAGACGGCTTTGGGAACCGGCCAGTACTTTCAGGCGTTTCCCGACTACGGCCCGGAGCGTATGGGCGCACCCATACGCGCCTACACCAGGCTCAGCCTGTCACCCATCAACATCCACAGCCAGGTGCACCACCCCAACGTGGTGTTGGTGCTGGATCCAACGCTCCTGGGGGTGGTGGACGTGACTGAGGGCCTGGCCGAGGGTGGTGCTGTGCTGGTCAACACCGACAAGACGGCCCCGGAGATGCGGCGGGTTCTCGGCCTGGAGGAGCGAGACGTTCGCGTCTACACCGTAGACGCCAGCGCCATTGCCATGGACACCCTGGGCCGCGAGATCACCAACACTCCCATGTTGGGGGCCTTCGCTCGGGCGACGGGGCTGTTCCCGCTGGACAAGATCATCGACGACGTACGCAGCAGCTTCGGCAAGAAGCTCCGACCGGAGATCGTAGAAGCTAACGTCGAGGCTGTCCGGCGGGCTTACGCCCAGGTACAGCAAGGCTAGGCGCCGGTTCGGCGCCCGGCACAGTAAGGGAGGATTACATGCCGGAACCAAAGGGGTGGAAGGAACTCCCCATCGGCGGCATCATCGATAGCCCGGGCTCGGCTCGAGACCTGGAGACCGGTGCTTGGCGGGCACGCCGTCCCATCGTGGACAAGGATAAGTGCACCAGCTGCCTGCAATGCTGGATGTTCTGCCCAGACATGGCCGTTGTGGTGCAGGCGGACAAGATGCGCGGGTTCGACCTGTACCACTGCAAGGGCTGCGGCATCTGCGCCAAGATCTGCCCGGCCGATGCCATTGCCATGGTTGCGGAGGCGGAGGCCGGAACCGAAGGAGAGGGCGGATGAGCGACTTCAGGGCGCTAGACGGCAACCAAGCAGTCGCTGAGGCCATGCGTCAGATCAACCCGGATGTGGTGGCAGCCTATCCCATCACGCCACAGACGGAGGCGGTGCAGGTCTTCTCCCAGTTCGTAGCCGACGGCGAGGTGGACACCGAGTTCGTGACGGTGGAGAGCGAGCACAGCGCCATGAGTGCGTGCGTCGGCGCGGGGGCGGCGGGCGCACGCGTGATGACCTGTACCTCGTCGGCAGGCCTGGCGCTGATGTGGGAGATCACCTACATCGCGGCATCGATGCGCCTTCCGATGGTGATGATGGTGGCCAACCGCGCTCTCTCGGGGCCAATCAACATCCATTGCGACCATGCCGACAGCATGGGCACCCGGGACAACGGTTGGATCCAGATCTACTCGGAGAACCCGCAGGAAGCCTACGACAACATGATCCAGGCTGTGCGCATCGCCGAGCATGCCGATGTGACGCTACCGGTCATGGTCATGCAGGACGGTTTCATCACCAGCCACTCGGTGGAGCGAGTAGAGGTGTTCGACGATGCGGCGGTCAGCGGCTTTGTGGGCCCCTATGCGGCGAACTTCCAGTTGCTGGGCGCTAGTAGGCCCCTGACCTTCGGAGCGCTGGACTTCTACGACTACTACTTCGAGCACAAGCGCCAGCAGGTGGAGGCCTTTAGCCATGCTACCGAGGCAGTGCTTGAAGTCGCGGCCGACTTCAACTGTCGCTTCGGGCGCGATTACGGCCTTTTCCAGGCCTACCGGCTGGATGATGCCGAGGTGGCCGTTGTGGTGCTGTCGTCAACGGCGGGCACGGCCAAGGTAGTCGTTGATGACCTGCGCGCCCAGGGCATCCGAGCCGGTCTGCTGAAGCCGCGAGTGTTCCGTCCCTTCCCGGCCGCCGAGATCGTGCGTGCCCTGTCCCACGTCAAGGCGATCGCCGTCATGGACCGCTCCACCTCCTTCGGCAGCATGATGGGAGCCGGGCCGCTGTTCCTGGAGACGGCTGCCGCTTTCCACGTTCTTGGGCGGGCGCCTCAGATCCCGATGGTGGGCTACGTGTTTGGTCTGGGCGGGCGAGACATCAGCCCGCCCGATCTCGAGGGCGTCTACCATGATCTGCTGGCCGTCGCCGATAGCGGCGATGTTGGAGACCCGGTGCGGTACCTGGGCGTGAGAGGCTGAGGAGTACTAGATGGTGACACAGACTGAGACTCCGACCCGACTGACCCTCCGGGAACTGGCCAAGAAGCCGGACCGGCTCACCTCCGGTCACCGGATGTGCCCGGGTTGTGCGGCTCCGCTGGTGGTGAAGCAGGTGCTGATGGCCATCGATGAGCCGGTGGTGGTGGTGTGTGCGACCGGCTGCCTTGAGGTGGCCACCACCATCTTCCCGCAGACGGCCTGGAATGTGCCCTTCATCCACAACGCGTTCGAGAACGCCGCCGCGACGGCTTCAGGCGTGGAGGCGGCCTATCGCTCGCTGGTCCGCCAGGGCAAGATCGAGGACGATAACACGCGCATCGTCGTCTTCGGCGGTGATGGCAGTTCCTACGACATCGGCCTGCAGTCGCTGTCGGGGGCAATGGAGCGAGGGCACCGCTTGCTCTACGTCTGCTACGACAACAACGCCTACATGAACACGGGCATCCAGCGCTCCAGTGCGACGCCGGTGGGGGCGAACACCACCACATCACCGGTGGGCAAGGTGCAGGCGGGCAAGAAGGGAGCGCGCAAGGACCTGACCGCCATCATGGCGGCGCACGGGATCCCGTACGTGGCGCAGGCATCGCCCCACAACTGGCGCGACCTGATGCAGAAGGTGCGCAAGGCGACAGCCATTGACGGCCCCTCCTTCATCAACGTACTGGCGAGCTGCAACCGCGGCTGGCGCCACGACCCAGCCGACACCATCGAGATACAGCGGCTCGGGGTGGACTCCTGCCTGTGGCCCTTGTACGAAGTGGAGGACGGGGTCTACAGGGTCACCTACCGGCCGAAGGTCAAGGTACCAGTATCCGACTACCTCGCGTCGCAAGGTCGCTTCGGCCACTTGCTCCAGCCGGCGAACCAGTACATCATTGAGGCATTGCAGGCAGATGTGGACCGGCGTTGGGAGCGATTGCTCAGGATGGCGGGCGAGGTGTAGCAACCGTGCCTGTCTATCCGCAAGGGGCAGCCGGACGCGGCTGCCCCGTACCCTTTCGGGGCGAGGCGAGACAGGCATGGGTGCACTGTATGTCAGCGATCACCCTCTGGTGCAGCATAAGCTGGCCCTTCTGAGGGACATTCGCACCGAACCGAAGAAGTTCCGCGAGCTAACGAGGGAGATCAGCGTGCTCCTCGGCTATGAGGCCACGCGTGACCTGCGGCTGCAGCCCATCAGCGTCACCACGCCCCTCGGGGAGGTGCAGGGCCGTGAGCTGGCCGAGGAGGTCGGCCTGGTGCCTATCCTCCGCGCCGGCCTAGGGATGGTGGACGGCATCTGGGAGATGATGCCGGCAGCGCAGGTGTGGCATATCGGCCTCTACCGGGATGAACACACCTTACAGCCGGTGCAGTACTACTCCAACCTACCGGTGGCGCCCTCGGTGCAGGTATGCTTCGTGCTCGACCCAATGCTGGCCACCGGCGGTTCCGCCGTGGCGACGGTGGATATCCTCAAGGACTGGGGCGCGAAACGGATCAAGTTCGTCGGCCTGATCGCCTCACCGGAGGGGGTTATGCACCTGCGCGATGCCCACCCCGACGTTGACGTACATGTGGCAGCCGTAGACCGGCAGCTTAACGACGTCGGGTACATCGTTCCCGGGCTGGGAGACGCCGGCCACCGTCTCTTCGGCACCGG
>JAAYAV010000431.1 GCA_012719195.1 Anaerolineae bacterium
ACAGCGCACCCACACCGGCGATGCTGCCCCGAAAGATGGTGTCAGTGGCGGTGTTGCTGGAGTCACTACCTCCGATGGCGTAGACCCACTGGCCGACCTGTACCATCCCATGGCGGACGCGCATCTGGTCGCCCGGGAACGGCACGCCGGTTTGCCACACGTTCCACTCGTCTGGTGCCGGATCCCAGTCCACCAGGGGGAAGGACTGGTCGTCGGGATCCACCAGGGCGGCCTTGACGTTGCTCCCGATGTCGGCCTTGGGGTCGTTGAGGTTGGTGAGGCCGCCGGCGAGTAGCACCTCGTTGCCGTCCACCATGACGGCACCGTGCCCGTGCAGCGACACCGGCAGGTCAAGGCCGGGCTCCCGCCACTCGGACAGGTTACCGTCCTCACCGATCTGAGCCACGCCCACAGCCGTGAGAGCGCCCTGCGTCTGGTTGAGGGCCTGGCTGCGCCCGCCGATGAGGTAGAGAGTCTTGTGCGCCTCCCCCTCGTAGACGAGCGCCTGAGACGCAGCCACCCCGGCCGAGAAACTCGGCGGCAGCACCGACGGAAGGCCGCCCGGGCCGATGCGGTCGGTCCACCCCGTCAGATCGCCCGTGGTCTCGCTTACATACGCCCGGAATAGGTTGGGGACAGTCTCTAGCTCGCCGGCGTAGCCGATGCCGCCGATCAGGTACACGTACCGGCCGCTGGTCGCCAGAGCGCTGTAGTAGAGCGGGAAAGGCAACTGGCCTCCCGGCAGGTCGGTCCAGTCGCCTACGAGTCCAGTCGCCGGATTAATGGCGCCGCGGTACAGGTTGCCGGAGATGGTGGTGCCCGCCTCCAGCCCGCCCACCACATAGAGGTAAGGCTGGTCTCCCACTTCCATCACGAAGGAGGACGCCCCGATAAGGCCCTTGGGCAAAGCGGCGCCGTTGCTGATGGCGGCGACGCTGCCGTCCGCGTTGAGCCGCAGGCAGAACACCCGACCGCTGGCGTTGTTGTCCGCTCGACGTCCACCGACAACAAAGAGGTAATCGCCCCAGGATGTGGTCGTCAGCTCCTGCAGCCCGATGGGCAGGCGCCGCGCATCCGTCACCCATTCACCCGACAGCCCGATGGGCATCAACTGCACGCCATCCACACCCCCGGCGAGGTTGCTGATCAGCCCGGTGCGCTGAAAGGTGCCGCCGGAGAAGTCCGCCACCGAATCGATGACGACACGGGTCACGAAGGCGGTGGCCGGGACGCTGCAGATCAGCACCAGGGCCAGGGCAAGCAGGGCGCCGGCCGCCGCGCGTAGGGCGCGGGCGCTCCCTCTCAAGGGACACCTCCTCTAGAAGCAGATCAGGGGCGTGGAGCTACGGAGGTACAGATCGCGGATGTACGTGCCCACCGAGGCGCCTACCGTGACCGTCGGCGCCGACGGAGCCTCGGGCCCGCCGATCACGTCTGTCATGGTGTCGAAGGTGAGGCCGTTTCGGCTCATGCTTACCGAGAAGGTGTAGGTGCCCGGATCCACGTCCGGGAAGACATAGGAGCCGGTATCGGAAGCCGTCGTCTGGGCGTAGAGGCTGCCGTTCTTGTAGATCGATACCACGGCGCCGCTGCCGGCGGACTCGAACTCCTCCACGTCGCAGTCCTGTCCC
>JAAYAV010000432.1 GCA_012719195.1 Anaerolineae bacterium
CGGGCCGCCGGCGACGCCTAGGCGGCCCGTCTTCGTGCCGGGCGACGGTGAGGGCGCCCTCAACCGGCAAGCTTCTCTGGGAGGGGGATAGGATTGGCCACAAAGGTCATCACGAACGCCACGTTGGTGGACGGGAGCGGCAGGCCGCCGCTCCCAGGTGCGGCTGTGCTCATCGATGGCGAGCAGATCTTGCAGGTGGGGCCGGCGGCCGAGGTTGCGGTTCCCACCGGGACAGAAGTCATCGATGGAGCGGGACTCACCCTGATTCCCGGCATCATCGACACGCACATGCACGTGACTTCCATGCCCGGCCTACTGGATGCCAGCGGTCACTTGGTGCAGAGCTTCCGAGGCATCGGGAAGCTGCGCCAGTGCCTCGCCTGGGGCACCACCACCGTGGCGAACGTGGGTGGCTGCCCGGAGAATGTGCTTCTGCGCCGAGCCATCGACGATGGGCATATCCGCGGAGTATCGCGGCTGGTGGTGGGAGCCATGGTCAACGCCACCGGCGGTCACGTCCGCGGTAGGGCCGCCGACGGACCCTGGGAGGTGCGGAAGGCGGTGCGGGAGATGATCATGTCCGGGGCCGACTTCATCAAGACGGCGGCGTCGGGCGGGTTCATGTGGGAGCACCAGAAGATCACCTGGGAGGACTACACCGAGGAGGAACTGGAGGCGCTGGTGGCGGAGGCGCACGCCCGCAACAAGAGGGTGGCGGTGCATGCCCACGTGCAGCCCGGCCTCAACCACGCCATCCGCGCCGGCTGCGACATCATTACCCACGGGGCGCTCATTGACGACGAGGCTCTGGAGGGGATCGCGCGCCGAGGCCTGTTCTACGTGCCCACCCTCTACATCACCAGCGTGGAGTCGTATAGCCGCGCCCAGTTGCCGCCCTTCATGCGCGGGCGCATGGAGGAAGCGCATCCGGTGCACCGTGACGGGGTGCGCAAGGCGCGGGACCTGGGCATCACCATCGGCGTGGGCACCGACGGCGGCCCGGGCGACGCCATGAAGGAGATGGTAGAACTGGTGCACTGCAACCTGACCCCGCTGGAGGCCATCGTGGCGGGCACGCGCAATGCCGCCCACTGCCTGGACCGGCTGGCCCAGGTGGGCACGGTGGAAGCGGGAAAGAAGGCGGACCTGGTGCTCGTCCGGGGCAACCCGCTCCAGGACATCGAGGCCCTCACCGAACAGGCAAACGTGGCGCTGGTTATGAAGGATGGCCGCGTGGAGGTCACGGACGAAGAGTACAAACGGTACTGGCATCCGGCGGAGTGGATTGGCTGACGGGCCCGGGACCGGCGGCACGACCGCCAGGAGCAGTGACATGACACCGCAGGAAGTGAGCGAGCACCTCCGGAGCCTGATCGACGACCTGCCGGAGCGATCGGTGGACCGGGTCATCTACGGCGATCCCGCGGCGACGGTGCGAGCGATAGCCGTCGCCTGGATGCCCTACAGCAGCACGATCGTGGCCGCGGCGGAGGCGGGCGCCAACCTGCTGGTGGTGCACGAGCCGACCTTCTACCACCACTGGGACCTGGACGCCGAGCCGGTGGACGCCGCCCAGGTGGAGGCGAAGAAGCGTCTACTGGATGAGCACGGCATCACCGTGGTGCGCTGCCATGACGTCTGGGACGCCATGCCCGGCATCGGCATCCCGTTCGCTTGGGGCGAGTTCCTTGGCTTAGGCGAGCTGGTGACCTCGGTGCGGCACTACAACGTCTATCGCGTCCCCATGCAGCCGGCGGGGGCAGTCGCCCGCCGGATTGCCGCGCGCACGGCCGCGCTGGGGCAGGAACAGGTAGCGTTCTACGGCGACCCGGAACGGCCGGTGAGCACGGTCGGGCTGGGGACGGGTTGCATCAGCGACCCCTTCGCCCTCTACGGGCTGGGCGCCGACCTGGCCATCTCGGTGGACGACGTGGTGCGCGCCTGGGTGGCGGGCGAGTGGTGCCGGGACACCGGGCGGCCGCTGGTGGTGGTGAACCACGCCGTCTCCGAGGAGCCGGGCATGGCGACACTGGCGCGCTTCCTGGGCGAACGATTCCCGCTGATCCCGGTGACGCACCTGCGCCAGGGGCTGACCTACTCCGCCGTCAGCGGCTGAGGCGTGCCTCCAGTTCCGCGAGCGAGTGAAGGTCGCCGGATTGGCCGGTGCGGTCTATCAGGAGGGCGGGCATCCCCAGCGCCTGCGGGCCGGCCAGGTCCCAGCGCGGGTCGTCGCCGACGAAGACGCACCGCTCCGCCGGCAGGTCCAGCCGGCGCATGGCTTCCAGGAAGATGGGCGAGGC
>JAAYAV010000433.1 GCA_012719195.1 Anaerolineae bacterium
CCGAGGACGCGATCGAGGCGGTCGAGACGGCCAAGAGCATCCTGGGCGTCGGCTGAGCGAGGCCGCGTCCGGAGGGTGAGCCCGCGAGGGGCGGCGGCGCGTGAGGCGCCGCCGCCCCTCGCGCGTAGTACGCCCGGCATGGGCAATCGCCTGGGGGTGAGAGTCCCCTGGAGGAGGAGGTGGTGCCAACTCCGAGCCAGAGGCAACGGCGTCACCGTGAGGTGGGGTCGGAAGGAAGCCCGAAGGCAAGACCCCTGCACCGAGGAACACGAACCGCATATGAGGCGGGCCGGCCTGGGTGAGCCAGCTACGGATGGTGAAGCCCGTCACCGCCAAGAGGGGCCGGCGCGTAGATGCGGCGGGCGTAGGGGGACGGTGGTTGCCCTTATCCGGGGAGACCTGTCCGGGTGTCGGTGGTCCGAGAGTCGGTGGAAGCAAGCCGACGGCCCTGCGTCGCAAGGCGTGAGGCTGACCGGGCAGGAGTCAGCAGAGGTCATAGTACCGGCCGCACGAGATGCGGGCGCGCCGGGAAGGACCGAACGTCAGGCATGGAGCGTAAGAGACGGTGCTGCTCGCATGAGTCGCAGTGATCGCAGCCATCCCGCGAGGCGCGGGCCTGCAGGGGGAGCAGACGGTGAGCCCGTCGGAGCCCACAGCAGAGCGTAGCGACCGATCGGCGCGTACCGAGGACGACGCCCACCGCGCACAGGAAGACGGTCTCTGGGAGGCGTTGCTCTCGGCGGCCAACCTGCGCGCAGCGTTGAGTCGCGTCCAGGCCAACCGCGGCGCCCCGGGCACCGACGGCATGACCACGGAAGAGCTAGCCCCGTGGCTTACCGCCCACTGGCCCGAGGTCCGCGGGGCTCTGGACGAGGGCACCTACCGGCCCTCGCCGGTGCGCCGGGTCACGATCCCCAAGCCCGACGGCGGCGAGCGGCTCCTGGGGGTGCCCACCGTGCTGGACCGGCTCATCCAGCAGGCCATCGCACAGGTCCTCGTGCCGGTCTTCGACCCGGCCTTCAGCTCCTCCTCCTACGGCTTTCGCCCCGGCCGCTCCGCCCACCAGGCGGTCGGCGCAGCGGCAGGCCACATCGAGGCGGGCTACCGGCAGGTCGTCGATCTGGACCTGGACCGCTTCTTTGACCGCGTCTGTCACGACGTGCTCATGGCGCGCGTGGCGCGCAAGGTCACGGACAGACGGCTCCTTCGGCTCATCCGAGCCTACCTCGGGGCGGGCGTCATGGTTGAGGGGGTCAAGCATCAAACCGAGCAGGGCACCCCCCAGGGCTCCCCGCTCTCGCCGCTGCTCTCCAACATCATGCTCGACGACCTCGATACGGAGCTTGAGAAGCGCGGTCACCTGTTCGTCCGCTACGCCGACGATGTGCGCATCTTCGTGCGCACACGGCGGGCCGCGGAGCGGGTCATGGCGGGCGTCACCGGCTTCGTGGAAGACCGTCTCCGCCTGCGGGTGAACGCGAGGAAGTCCTCCGTGCGCCCGGCGAGCAGTGCCACGCTCTTGGGCTTCGGGTTCTTCTTCGCACCCGGGGGCCGGGTCAAGGTGCGCGCCGCCCCCAAGGCTGTCAAGCGGCTCAAGGCACGCGTGCGCAAGCTGACCGGTCGCAGCTGGCGCGTCTCGATGGAGCTTCGCATCGGCGCGCTCAACAGGTTCACCCGCGGCTGGATGGCCTACTTCCGCCTGGCCGAGACGCCGAGCGTCTTTCGGGCGCTCGACAAGTGGCTCTACCGCCGCCTGCGGCAGGTCCGCTGGAAGGAGTGGAAGCGCTACAGCGCCAAGCGGCGAAACCTGCGAGCTCTCGGCATCCCAGCGAGGGATGCGCGTCATTGGGCGATCTCGAGCAAGGGCTGCTGGCGCATCGCTGGTTCTCCTGTTCTCCAGCGAGCCCTGCCGCGATCCTACTGGGACGACCTTGGCCTGCAGAGCCTCAGCCAGTCATGGCTACGGCTACGAACAGCGACCTGACGAACCGCCGGATGCGGACCCGCATGTCCGGTGGTGTGGGAGGGGGGCCGGGCGACCCGGCCCCCCTACCCGATCG
>JAAYAV010000434.1 GCA_012719195.1 Anaerolineae bacterium
ACAGGGCCTCTCGCTGGACGCCTTCGGCATCCGGGAGATCGCCTTCTCGGATGACTACGTGCGGGCGGTGGAGGAGAAGCAGATCGAGCAGGAGCGGGTGATCACGGAGCAGAACCGGGCCCGCCAGGCGGAATTCATCAAGCAGGCGGTCGTCACCGAGGCAGAGGGTGAGGCCGAGGCCATTCGGCTGCGAGCATTGGCGCTGGCCGAGAACCCCGACATCATCCAGCTGGAGTTCGTCAATGCCATCCGCGATCCGGATTCCTCGGTCAAGCTGATCGTGGTGCCCAGCGATAGCGTGCTTCCCATCCTGAACCTCGACAGCGTCGAACCAGAGGAAAGCCGCGTGCTGACGGCACCCTCGGTGATCCCGACGCCCACCGAGTAGCCCTAACGCGCTGAGGTGAGATGAAGCGGAGCCTGGTCGCCACGGCATCGATACTCGGGCTGTGGTCGGTCGCGGCTCCGCTTGTCTTCTCCTGGGGATTCTCTGCGGCGACCCTGGCCGGCAGCGTCATTCCCGGAGCGATGACGCTTATGCTCGGAGGGCTGGGATGCACTCTGCGGCCATCCGCCGTTGAGGGCGACCTGGACTACGAACTCATGTGCCGCACCTGCTCGTACCTGGTGTTGCTGGGCGTGTGGCTGCTGCTGGGGCCGCTGTTGCTCGGCTACTCCCTGCAGCGCCTCGACACCCACCTGGGCGCGGTGCTTCCCGGTGCTGCCGTCACCGGCCTGGCGCTGACCAACGGCTACCTCGGCTGGCGCGAGGCTAACCCTAGCTGAGGTAACGGTCGCGCAGGGTGTGGAGCAGGTCGTGGTACTCCTCGTGCCGGTCATGGCCGAAGCGGTCGGCCACCCTCTCGAACTCGTCACTAAGCCATTTCTGCTCCTCTTCGCTGAGATGCATGTCCGCCATCTCGAAGAGGATGTTGTCCTCCTTGTAGATGTGGGCGTCCAGCAGTTGGACATAGGCTCGAGCGTGCCCGGCCGCCTGGCGGGCGGCAGCAGCGTCCCCGGCCTGCAGGCGCTCGGCCGCCTCGGCAAGGCCGCGAGTGTGCCCTCGGCCAGCGTCGTGCTCCAGCAGCATCACGCCGACCGGCCCGCTCTCCCGCGGGAAGCCGGCTCGCTCCAGCGCCGGGAAGAGAAGGCCTTCCTCTTTAGCGTGATGCAGCGAATCCGCGAAAGTGCGGATGAAATCCAGCATGGCCTCGAGGTCGGCGTGTGGCACAGCCTCGCCGCCTTCCAGGCGGTCGGCAACGTTCTCGAGGACGCTGAGCATGACGCGAATGTCGCGGTGCTCGGTCTTGAGCACTTCGGTGGCGGTCATGGCCCACCTCCCTGACAACTGAGCTCGGCTTCCATCGCACATAAAGCCGAGCGGGATAGTATACTATCAAGGCGGGCGAGGTCAAGTTGGGCCCGGCGCTTAGTGCCGGGTACGCTGTTGTGTCGGGCGCAATCCATAGCGGTGGCCCCACTGGACATGAGGCCGGAAGGCGAGGGGCAGTCGCCCTGAGCGACAAGGCCGGCGCCTACCATTACGACCCCGCTGATGCTATCATTCCGCCGCAGCCGCACTCCAAGGAGAGGGCAGGAATGAAGAAGATCGGATTCGTTGACTACTCAATAGACGAGTGGCATGCCAACAACTACCCGCGCTGGATTCGCGGTTCGTCGCTGGCGGACAAGTTCGAGATCGCTCTGGCGTGGGAGAAGCTCACCCTACCCGGTCGCGCACCGCTGACCGAGTGGTGCAGCGCGAACGAGATCGGCGTGGCCTCCAGCCTGGAGCAGCTCGTCGCTGAGGTGGACGCCATAATCGTCCTGGCGCCCAGCAACCCCGAAATGCACGAGGAACTGGCCGACCTGCCCTTGCAGTCGGGCAAGCCTGTCTACGTGGACAAGACCTTCGCCCCCACCCTGGCGTCGGCCAAGCGCATGTTCGACAAGGCGGAGAAGCACGGCACCCCGCTCATGTCCACCTCGGCGCTGCGCTACCCGCTGGCGCTGGAGAAGGCCGTCCGCGAGGAGATGGCCGGCAAGAAGGTGCACTTCGTCTCCACCCGCGGTGGTGGCCGCAGCTACGACGAGTACGCCGTCCACCAGTTCGAGATGATGGTCATGGCCATCGGCACCGGCGCCACCCGCGTCAAGCAGGTCGGCAACGAGCAGGCCAAGGTCACCGTAGTGGACTACGCCGACGGCCGCCGCGGACTCATGAACCAGAGCACCCCCTTCCCCTTCCAGTTCGCCGCCTACTACGGCGAGAATCAGGCTGCCGTGATCAACGACATGGGCGA
>JAAYAV010000435.1 GCA_012719195.1 Anaerolineae bacterium
ACGAGCCCCTAGTTGCACCGTGGGCTCCAGGACAGTATACTCCATTTATCCGTTGGGGGATCGTCTAGCGGTAGGACAGGCGACTCTGGATCGTCTAGCCGAGGTTCGAATCCTCGTCCCCCAGCCTCATTGCGGGCCGGCCTCACAAAAGGCCGGCCTGTTTGCTTCCCGCATCACCGTGCGCCTCCGGGGGCGTCCTCGGACAACGACAAGGAGTGCCTTACCGGCGGGTTCCGTGCTGAACTAAGGTTTCCGGGACGAACTCGCCCGTATGGGCTGGACGCCCTGGCAGATGCTGCTACAATGCGCTACACTAAGCCTACGCCTGAAGCTGACCGAGCGAAGTGTCGCCGCCCCGCGGGGTAGTTGCCAATCGGTCGGCTACAGGTTGGCTCACCAGTCCTCAGGGTAGGCGTATAACTCGCCTGCGGCCGATGATGGAGGTGGATGCCGGTCTACAGCCCCAGACGAAGGATGAGCGGTCTTGGCCTTGCGCCCGTCGGGCTCGGCGGTCCGACGACCGAACGGTTCAGTCATCCTGGCGTCACCTGTTGCCCGCCGGTCTACCTATCCGGGCCGGTTCGCCGGCCAACCTGAGGAGACAGCATGGCAAGCGTAACCTACGAGCACGTGACCAAGCGCTTCGGCGACGTCGTGGCCGTGAACGACCTCAACATCCACGTTGAGGACAAGGAGTTCCTCGTCTTCGTCGGCCCGTCCGGGTGCGGCAAGACCACCTCTCTCCGCCTGCTGGCCGGGCTGGAAGAGGCGGACGAGGGGAACATCTACATTGGTGACCGCCTGGTCAACGACGTCCCACCGAAGGACCGGGACATCGCGATGGTGTTCCAGAGCTACGCTCTCTACCCGCACATGAGCGTCTACGACAACATGGCCTTTGGCCTCAAGCTGCGCAAGACCCCCAAGGCCGAGATCGAGAGGCGCGTGCGCGAGTCCGCTTCCATTCTCGGCATCCAGGAACTGCTTGACCGCAAGCCGAAGCAGCTCTCCGGCGGTCAGCGCCAGCGCGTCGCCGTTGGCCGAGCCATCGTGCGCGACCCGCTCGTCTTCCTCATGGACGAGCCTCTCTCCAACCTGGACGCCAAGCTCCGCGTGCAGACACGTACCGAGCTTACACGGTTGCACCAGCGGCTCGAGGCCACGTTCATCTACGTGACCCACGACCAGACAGAAGCCATGACCATGGGAACTCGCCTCGCCGTCATGCGCGACGGAATCCTGCAACAGATCGACAGCCCGCAGCGGATGTATGACTTCCCCTCCAACACCTTCGTTGCCGGCTTCATCGGCAGCCCGGCGATGAACTTCTTCCCGGCCACTCTGGTGCAGGAAGATGGCGAGCTCTACGTCGACGGCGGCACCTATCGTGTGCAGATCCCGCCGGCTCGCCGCGAGGTCTACACTCCTTACAGCAACCGCGAGGTCATCTTCGGGCTACGGCCGGAGGACATCCACTCGGTGCAGTTCGTTCCGCCGGGAGTGCGCGAGGCGCGTGTACGGGCCAAGGTAGACGTGGTCGAGTTGATGGGCGCCGAGATCTACCTCTACGCCATGAGCGGCAGCAAGCAGTTCATCGCTCGTGTCGACCCGCGCACCAGAGTCGAGCCGGGTGACGAGATGGATCTGGTCTTCAACATGGACCACATGCACATCTTCGATCCGCAGACGGAAATGGCCGTCCGCTAGGGCACCCGCAGACGAAACTCACCGCGAGGGGGATGGGCGATGGCCTGTCCCCCTCGTGCCGCCCGCGCCAGCTACCGTAGGTCGCCGGCGCCGGCCTGCCACCTACCGATAGGAGAACGCACTCGATGGACCACCTTGATCTCATGAAAAGGCTCCACACCCCGGCAGACTCCAAGATTCTGCTCTGGGTCATGGACGGGCTGGGAGGCCTTCCCCTCGAGCCGGGCGGCAAGACCGAACTGGAAGCCGCGGTCACTCCCAACCTGGACCGGCTCGCTCAGGACGCGGTGGGCGGACTCAGTTGCCCGATAGCGACGGGTATCACACCGGGCAGCGGCCCGTCGCACCTGGCGCTCTTCGGCTACGATCCCTTGGCCTGGGACCTCGGCCGGGGCGTGATGGAAGTGCTGGGCATAGACTTCCCACTCCAGGACGCCGATGTGGCCGTGCGTGGCAACTTCTGCACCGTGGACGATGCGGGCCTCATCAGCGACCGGCGGGCCGGTCGGATCTCCACCGACAAGAGTACCGAACTGTGCCGGCTTCTCCAGGAGATCCGCGTCCCCGGCGTGGAAGCGTTCGTGCTTCCCGTTCGTGAACACCGCTTCGCCCTGGTGTTCCGCGGCGCCAGCCTCGACCCGCGCATCGCCGACACTGATCCCCAGGTCGTGGGCAAGGCTCCTTTACCAGTGCGCGCTCTCGCCGACGAGGCAGCGGCAACGGCCGCTCTCGTGACCGCCTGGCTGGAGCAGGCCTACCAGATCCTAGCCCCCCATCACCCGGCCAATAGCCTGCTCCTGCGCGGCTTCAGCCGGGATCCGGGCCTGCCCACAATGTCCGATGTCTATGGGCTCAAGGCGGCCGCCATAGCCAGCTACCCCATGTATCGCGGGCTGGCCAAGCTGGTGGGCATGGACGTGCTGTCCACCGGCCCCACCTTCGCGGACGAGGTGTCCACGCTGGAGGAGCACTGGTCGGAGTACGACTTCTTCTACCTACACCTGAAGTACACCGATAGCCGCGGCGAGGATGGCGACTTCGGCGCCAAGGCTAAGGTGATCGAGGAAGCGGACGCCATGTTGCCGCGTCTGCTGGCCCTCAAGCCCGACGTCCTGATCATCACCGGCGATCATTCCAGCCCGGCCCGACTCAAAGCTCACTCCTGGCATCCGGTGCCGACTCTGCTCTACAGCGCCGTCTGCGGGGTGGACGGGGTGTCGGTGTTCTCGGAGCGGGCCTGTACCACAGGGGCTCTGGGCGTCCTGCCGGCAGTGGACATCATGCCCTTGGCGATGGCGAACGCGGGGAGACTGGCCAAGTTTGGAGCCTGATCACGTTCTTGCTCCCGAGACGAGGCCGAGTTACCGGGTCCGACTGCCAGTTTTCGAGGGCCCGGTATCTCTACTCCTGCACCTCATCGAGGAGCGGGAGTTGGCCATCACCGCCGTCAGCCTGGCGGCAGTGGCGGACCAGTACCTCGAGTACGTCCGCACCCTCGAGGAGCACGATGGCACTGAACTGGCGGCCTTTATCGAGATCGCCGCTCGGCTTCTCCTCATCAAATCGCGGCTCCTTCTGCCGTCCGCCGCTCCGGAAGATGAGGAGGAAGAGGACGCTGCTGCGGCCTTGGTTCGCCGCCTGGAGGAGTACCGCCGCTTCCGTCAGGCAGCGGACTGGCTGGCCGAGCGGCACGGCCTGGGGCTGGAGCTCCATGGTCGGGAGCCTACCTTACCCGCCGAGCCGACGCTCATTCCGCGCCCCAGCTCGCTAGAGCGTCTGCTCGGAGCCCTCGAGCGTGCCCTCAGCATCGCCGAGCCGGAGGCCGAGGATGCCGGCGATGTGGTGAGTCCCGTCGTCGTGTCCCTGCCCCACAAGCTGCGCCTCGTGCTCAAGCGGCTCTGGCGGCAGGGCGTGGTCACCTTCCGCGAGTTGATCGTCGGTGCCAGCGGCCGGTCCGAGGTCGTTGTCACCTTCCTCGCCGTGCTCGAGCTGGTTCGCCGACGGCGTGCCGAAGCCAGTCAGGCCACCCTCTTCGGAGACATCACCGTCACCCGAGCCGTGCCGGGCGAGCCGCCCACTGCCCCCGTTGAGACTCTGGAACAGGTGTGCTAATCTAGGCGCACGAGTTCGCCGCCGAGGGGGTTCGCGTTGCTCCGATTCCTGCACCTGGCCGATCTCCACCTTGGGTACCAGCAGTACGGTCTCCCCGAACGCGCCGTCGACTTCAGCCGGGCCCTCGGGCGTGCCGTGCGGCGGGCACTGGAGGTCAAGCCTGACTTCTGCCTGGTGGCGGGTGACTTCTTCCACCATCGCCAGGTAGACGCCCTGACCCTCCGCCAGGCAATCCTTGCCCTGGAACCACTTCGTGGGGCGGGAATCCCGGTTCTCGCCGTGGCCGGCAATCACGACCTCGGTTGGCGAGACGGGAACGAGAGCTGGCTCACGCTGCTCCATCACCTCGGCCTGCTGACCTATCTCGACCTGGACCCGCGTGCGGAGCAGCTGCTGCCCGGGGTGGGCGCCGAGTCGGGCCCGCTCTACGAGACCGACAACGTCCGAGTGATCGGTCTTCCCTATCTCGGAGCCTCCCTCCCAAGGTTGCTCGATCGGCTGGCGGGCGAACTGAGAGAGCTTCCGCGCAAGTACACCATCCTCATGCTGCACGCCGGCCTGGAAGGAACCATCCCGGGCGTAACCGAGCCGCTGCGGCCGGAGCACCTGGCGGCGCTGGAAGGGCTGGTAGACTACGTCGCCCTCGGTCACCGCCACCGGCCGTTCGCGCGGCCCGAGACTAGCCCGCAGCTCTACAACCCTGGTTCGCTCGAGGCGGCGGCCGCCGATGAGTCGGAAGAGCCGGGGGGCTGGTTCCTGGCCGAGGTGGAGCCGGATGAGTCGGGCGGCTGGCGACAGTCGGTGACGCACTCCGTCTGCCCGCGTCGCCCTTTCCACCGCCTCAGGATCGACTGCACTCTCCTCCACACTCCGGGCGACTTGCGCCACCAGCTGCAAACTCACCTGGCCGACCTACCTCCGGCCGGAAAGCGCCGCCCCATTGTGGAGCTTCGGCTGGTAGGCACCCTGCTATTCAGCCCGGCCGCGCTCGACCTCGATGAGCTTACAGCCGACATCGAGGAAGCCGCCCAGCCCCTGAAGGTGCTCGTGCGTAACCAGGCCGCCGCGGGCCAGGGTCCCACCGCGCCCGGCGAGGGCCTGACTCGCGCCGCCCTGGAGCAGGAGGTGCTGCTCCAGGCTATCACCCAAGATCATCGCTACCGCCACCGGGCGGGCGAGCTGGCGGGACTGGCCGCGGAGGTGAAGCAGATGTCCCTGGCGGGAGCCGCCGAGGCAGAGATCTTCGACCACGTGGCTCAGGCGGTGGAGGAAGCCGATGAGTGAGCCCCGGCTTCTCATCACCAGGCTGTACCTCCAGAGCATCAAGTCCTACCGGGAGGCCGACATCGCGCTGCCCGCCGGGACCATCGCCATCTGCGGCACGAACGGGGCGGGCAAGTCCACCCTGATCGAGGCCATCGGCTTCGCCCTCTTCGGTTCCCAGCGGGTTCGCCAAGAGCAGCTCATCCGCGAGGGCGAGGCCCACGGGCGCATCGAGATCGGGTTCGTCTCCGGGCTGGACGGTCTGTCCTACGCGGTGACCCGCGAACTGCGCCGCTCCGGCGCTGCCACTGCCCGCCTATACAGCGACGCCCATGGCTTCAACGTGGCCGAGGGAGTTCGCGACGTTCAGGCGGAGACCGCCCAGCACCTCGGTATCCGAAGCGGTATGAGCCTGGACACGCTGTTCGACGGCGTGATCGGAGTGCCGCAGGGCCAACTTACCGGCGACTTCCTTCTCACGCCCGCCCCGCGCCGGACCCGCTTCGAAGAGCTACTTGCCCTCCAGGAGTTCAACGTCGCCTACCAGCGCCTGTCTGGCCCGCTGGCTTTCGGGCGCGATCGTCTCGCCACCGCCCGCGGTCGCCTGGCGGCGCTGGCGGACCGTGTTGCGGCCGCTCAGGGAGTGCGAGGCGAGCTGCTGGAGTTGCAGGCGCGCTTGGGGGAGCGGCAGCGGCAATCCGTCGCCCTTCAGAGGCAGCTGGCCGAAGCCACGAGCCATCGCGAGCGCCTGGACGCGGCAGAGGCCAGGCTGCAGACGGCGCGGCGGCGCCTCTCGGAAGCCG
>JAAYAV010000064.1 GCA_012719195.1 Anaerolineae bacterium
ACCAACATGGCCACCATGGAGTTGATGCCGACTCCGCCGATGCAGTCCCGCCTCATCTCGCGCCGGTGCGCCCGGAAAGGCTCGAACAGGGCAGAATCCGGCTTCTCGAAGCTGAAGGGGACGCTCATCAGCTTCTCCACATCCGCCGATGTCTCGATGGTCTTCTTCACGTCCCAGCTCGTCTCGATGCCCTCGTCCTTCTCGTAGGCCCAGGTCAGGTCGCCCTTGGGGGTAGGCAGGACGTAGGTATGGCGCGACCGGATCGGTCCCGTCTTTTCCACCGGCAGCTCGACCACCAGGTCATCGGAGACCTCGCAGAAGCGCTGGTAACCTAAGCGCGAGAACACGCGCGGAATGGGCACCGGGCTGTAAGGGGGCCGCGGATCGCAGTGCTCCTCCACCAGGCGCGCCACCCGGATGAAGTCGGGCTCGGCGCGCCAGCCGCCGGGTTTCTCTTCGTCAATCCGCCGGTACGGCTGCCAGCTGATGGGCGAGGCGATGGGCACGCGATCGGCCGCCTCACCGCGGTAGGCCGCCATGATCCGGCGGCACGAGGTCTTGAGGTCAAACACAGGGCACTCCTTGCTCTAGTATGGCCACGGTAGCGGTGTTCACAGGCAACGCTAGGAGACCAGCGTGGGCACTACGAACGGCCCCTCCGGCAGCACCCCCACCCGCGGTCCCTTCTCCTGCACCAGTCGCGCCACCGTCTGCTCCAGATCGGCGGCCGGCAGGAGCATCGCATCGCGGATTTGCTCCTCTCTCAGCCCGGAGCTGTGGACGTAGATGTCGGCCTGAAGCTGCAGCTGCGCCTGGGCCTGCGCCTGCCACTGGTCGTGCACCGGTGCCGCGAAGGAACATACCTGCTCCAGCAGGGCCTGCGGCGACTCGGCGGCGCAGATGAGCTCGGCGTAGCGACCGTGGGCGGGGAGGCCGTCCCAACACTCGGCCGCCATCACGATGGCGCCCCCGGGCCGCACCACCCGCGCCGCCGCGCTCATTCCCTTCACCGCCTGGTAGAGGTTGAGGTCAAGCGGGTAGCCGCCGTTGCCCGTGACCACCACATCAAAAGGCTCCTTCACCGGGAGCAGCGCCGACTGGGCCACTGCCTCGCGAGCGGCGCGGTGGGCGGTCAGCATGTCGCCGGCATACACCCCGGAGAGCCGCTTCTCGCGGTTGAGGGTGACGTTCAGGATGAACGTCGGTCGGGTGAGGAGCGCGGCCCGCTCGATCTCGGCGTACATCGGGTTGCCCTCAACCTGCAGCCAGGTCGCTCCCGGATGAGACACCATCTCGTAGTCATGCGCCCGCATGATGGTGTCGATTCCTGCCACGCCGGGCAGGACCGCCTTGGGCCCGCCGCTGAAGCCGGCAAAGAAGTGCGGCTCCACGAAACCGGTGAGGATGCGGACGTCCGCCTCCAGGTAGGCCCGGCACACCAAGAGCGGATAGCCCCGCTCGCTGGTGCCCACCGACACCAGTCCGTCGCGGTCCCAGGCATCGTGCTGCCGGATGGGATAGCGATCCACCACGGCGTCGCCCAGCATACCCCGCAGCTCGGCGTCCGTCTGGGGCCGGTGCGTGCCCAGGGCGTTGATGAGGAGCACGTTCTCGGGCGGCACGTGCTCAAGCTCCGCCAGCAGCACCGGCAGGACGCGGTCGTTAGGCATGGGGCGGGTGATGTCGCTGAACACCACCGCTACCTTGTCCCCGGGGCGGACGAGCTCGCGCAAGGAAGGCGTCGCCAGGGGGCGCCGTAGCGCCTGGCGGATGGCCGCGGCCTCATCGGGCAGCGCGGGAACGTCCTCCCGCTCCAGGACCGTCACGTCGCCCGCTAGGTGCGGTTCGAGCCATCCCCGCCCGTAGGCCAGCTTCACCTGCATCTGCTCATCCCTCCCAAAGCACACGCCGCCCCGGAAGCTTCCGGGGCGGCGTGCCGGTCGCGCCTAGGCGCGTTCGATGGTGACAGTGGCGCCGTTGGGCACCTGCTTGAACACTTTGGGGTCGCCCTCCAGCTTGCCCATGACGTTGACCGGGCTGGCGGCGCGTACCTCGCCCGGCCCGCTCACCGGCGTGGAGCCGAAGAAGATGCAGAAGGCCGATCCGGGAGGCCAGTAGGCGATGTCGCCCAGTTCGACCACTTCGTCGGCACCCGGCTCCAGCCCCGCTCGCACGGGGATGCTGAAGTAGATCTCCTCGCCCCAGGTGTTGCCCCGCCCCTTGATCGGCAGCGCTTCCCAAAGAGCGTTGGCCGTGGGGGTGTCCTTCAGTGTTGCTTCGGCAGTCACGCTGCCGGCAGTGATGGTGATCTTGTGCATGTGTCGCTCCTTAGTCTGTCGCGCCGACCTAACCCCCCGGCCCCCTTCCCTGAGAAGGAAGGGGAAGGAAGAGACTCCCTCCGGTTCCCCCTTCCCGCGTAGGGGAGGGTGGTCAGCCAGGCAAGCAAAGCGCCTGGCGAGTAAGGGGTTAGGTCAGCCGCCCAAGGCTCTACGAGACCTTCTTCGGAAGCGCGACCTTCTTGAGGTAGGAGTACTTAGGCAGCGGGCCGCCGATGAGCGGCTGGGCGTACTTGACGAACGCCTCGGTGACGTCGTTGCCGGCCGGGCTCAGGAACTCCTCCGGGATGAGCTTCTCGGCGTTGGCGACCTTGTCCAGGTCCGCCAGGCCGAACTTGCTGCGATAGGGATCATCGCTGACACGCTCGATGGTGACCATCTTGCCGGTGACGCCGGCGATGGCCTGGCGCACCGCTTCCGCACCCGCCCCGTAGGCCTCGTCGCGGTCTACCGGCGACTGTAGGGCGGCGGAAACGCGCTGGATGGTACCGGGCTTGTCGAAGCGTGCCTTGAGCTTCAGCCGATCGGCGATGACGCTGCACAGGTAGTCGGCCACGCCGCCCATCTGCGCGTGCCCGAATGCGTCCACGTTGATGGCCGAAGTGGAGGCCATGAGCGGCTTGCCGTCTTCGCCCTTCACGCCCTCGCAGACGGTGATCAGGCAGTAGCCCAG
The DNA here is from genome assembly GCA_012719195.1 of Anaerolineae bacterium. GTDB lineage: Bacteria > Chloroflexota > Anaerolineae > DRVO01 > DRVO01 > Ch71. The sequence continues at coordinate 3,010 of JAAYAV010000064.1, forward strand.
CCGATCGTAGACGTTCTGGACGTCGCCCAAGAAGCGATCCAGGTTGATGGGCTTCTCCGGAACGTAGATCAGGTGCGGGGCAGCGTCCTCGTGGTCCCGTGCCAGCGCGCTGGCAGCCGTGATCCAACCGGCATTACGACCCATGATCTCGACGATCTTGATCTTGTCCACGACGCCGATCGCTTCGGTGTCAAGCCCGGCGTCGCGCACGGATGACGCCACCCAGCGGGCGACGCTGCCAAAGCCGGGGCAGTGATCGGTGAAGGCCAGGTCATTGTCGATCGTCTTTGGGATGCCGACCGAGCGGACTTCGTAGCCCTTCTCCGCCCCCATCCGGCTCACGCGAGCGGCGGTGTCCATGGAGTCGTTTCCGCCGGTGTAGAAGAAGTAGCGGATGTCGTGTGCCCGGAACACCTCGATAATGCGGTCGTAGTCGGCCTCGGTCAGTTTATGTCGACACGAACCCAGGGCCGCCGCCGGAGTGCTGGTCAGCCCGGAGATGGTAGCGCGGTCCTCTTGCGCCAGGTCGATCAGGTCCTCGTACAGAACGCCCTCGATACCGTGCAGCGACCCGATCACTCCCGGGATCGTGTCGGCGTGCTTGAAGGCTTCCTCGGCCACACCGGCCACGCTGGCATTGATGACGGCCGTCGGCCCACCCGACTGCGCCACCACCAGGTTACCCTTCAACTTCTCCGCCATTTCGCTCACTCCTTGCTGTGCCGCTGTGCCACTAAGAAGAGCCACTCAGCCACGCTGCATGACAGGGGCCGGTGGCTCTGTAGTCAGATTCACACATTCAGGCGAGGGCGGCTTCCGTCCGCCCTCGCCGCGAACAGCCTACTAACCTCCGCAGCAGCAGCCTTCGTCACAGCAAAGGTACTGACTCAGCCAGTCCATGTCCTGGCCACGGACGCTCATCAAGTACTCCACCGCCTCGTCGGCGCCGATGCCTTCCTGCACGATCTTCTGGATAGCCATCGCCACAGCCATGGGATCGTCATCGCCGGGGAAGAGGACGTTGCGGCCAACCAGAGCGCCGCGCACGTTTGCGCCCGCCTTCATGCCGTTGGCGAACTCGCCCAGTGTCGGGGTAGGGTCGCCCTTGGCATCGCCGCCCAGCATGAGGATGGGCAGGGTGGTAGCGTTGGCCACACGCTCGTAACCCTCGGCGTAGGGCAGCTTCAGCCACAGGTTCATGGACGAATCGCCCAGAGCGCTCGCAACGCCGGCCACGCGCGCCAGCTCATCGGCCTGCTTCAGGACCGGGTACTTGACGCCTTCCTTGCGAACCGGCAGGGGCTCCAGGAAGGTGGGCAGGCCGTAGGAGTTCATGTCGCTGATGGCCTGCGCGCAGTAGTCGATGGTCGCCAAGGAATCGGGGTTATCGATGTCGAGGCGGAACATGATCTTGGCGCCGTCGAGGCCCAGGCGCGCCATGCTCTCGGCGGTGAACGAGGTCATGCGGTCGTCCATCTCGAAGGCAGCGCCGGCCAGGCCACCGCGGTTCATGCAGCCGATGATGACCTTGTTGTCCAGGAAGGACGGGCCACCGCCCTGGCGAACCAGGTAGTTCATGATAAACAGGTCTTCGATGATGTCCGTCGGGCCCATCACGCCGTCGAACTCACTGGCGGCGATGACGCGCAGCACGCGGCCCAGGTAGCCGAGGCGATCGGCCATGAGGAAGCTTTCGCTCCCGACGCCGGTCACGCGGCGGGCCGGATGGTCGGTGGCGAGGATGGACAGCTTGCCGTTGGTGGTAAGCGTGGTGCGCCGACGGCGCGCCATGGCTTCCGCCTGGACGATGCTCGGTCGGTCGACACGGACAGCCGTGATGGCATCCTTCATCTCCTGCGAGAAGAACGCCGTCGAGTCAAACTTGAATCCCTTCAGGTCGTAAGCCATCGTGAACCCCTCCTAGTTGATGGACGGTATGGTCCGGTTAGTCTAGAGCTCGAGCTTGGCCCAGGCCTCGCGCCAGGTGCGCTTGAGGTTGGCCATAACCACCTCGGCCGTCTCGTGGGACAGAGGCTTGGCCTCGAATGTCACCACGGGCATGCGGGTGGGGAGCTTCTTGGAGAAGTAGCCGATCTTGAACAGTGCCTTCAGGTAAGCAACCAACTCCGGAACGTCGTTCTCGCTTCCGGGGACGCCGAAGCCGGGGTGCTGGTCGCCGTAGCCTTCCTGCGCCTTGTCCTGCATGATGGCGTTGCCGACGTGAATGTGGATGACATGCTCGGCAGCAGCGGTGAGAGCCTCGTCGGACGTCTCCCTAAGGAGCGGAAGGTGGCTCAAGTCCACCGTGAGCCCGATGTTCTCGTGCTCTTTCTTCACCCGGCCGATGAGTTCGGCAGCCAGCGCCGTGGGGCCGAGGAGGGAGTTCTTCTCGATGTCGTAGTCAAAGTTCTCCAGGGAAATGTA
>JAAYAV010000436.1 GCA_012719195.1 Anaerolineae bacterium
ACGCCGATGGTGAGGGCAACGACCAGGTAGGGGCCGAAGCGGTGGGCGCGGATCTCCTCCACCTCATCCAGGCCGGCGACATCGGAGAGAGCCTCACAGATGCTCAGCGAGAGTTCGTTGCCGGGAACGGCGTCCATCAGGTCGGCGGAGGACTCGCGCAGGATCTCCACGCCTGTGCGGAGGATGATGAGGGCGACGAGGGCCCCCACCAGCGGGTCCACCCAGACGAACCCCTGCCGACCGAAGAAGATGCCGACGGCGGCCGCGCCGGCGGAGAAGATGTCGTTGCGGTGATCGGAGGCGAGGGCGAGCACGGCGCTGCTGCCGGTGCGACGGCCGATGCGAAAGGTGTAGGCGGTGAGGCCGACCTTGAGCGCCACCGTCGCCAGCGCCACCCAGAGGGCAGCGGGCGCGGCTCCGGAGAGCGTCAGGGCACCGGTGAAGACGTCGTAGACGTTGTTGATGGCGTCCCAGAAGATGCCCACCGCCGTGGTGATGACGAAGGAGCCGACCACGAGGGCGGCGATGGTTTCCAGTTGGCTGTGGCCGTAGGGATGCTCGGGATCGGCGGGCTTGCGGGACAGCCCTACGAAGATGCGCACCACCACCAGGTAGGCGACGTCCGAGGTGGAGTTGATGCCGTCGGCGAGTAGGGCGGGACTGTGGCCCATGATGCCAACCAGCGTCTTGACCCCGGCCAGCACCACATTGGTCGCCAGGCCTAGGTTGATGGCCGCCAGGTTGTCGTTCTGCCTCTGCTCCGACATCCGACACCGTCCTCTCTCGCCCGCAATGTGCGCTCGGGCCTATCGTAGGTCCGGCTGCCTTCCCGGCGCCAAACCGCCGTGCGAGTCGGTGAGAAACCGGCAGGCCCGAACGAGAGCGGTCTCGAAGTCGGCGGAGCCGTCGAAGTAGGCGAGGCCGGACTGAGCGCATTGCCGTTCCAGAAAGCGGCTGAAGCGCACCATGTCGGCGACGTAGTCAAGCACCTCGACATCACCGTAGTCAGCCAGCCAGTCCCGTTCCGTCGTCCGCAGGTTCGCCAGCTTGCGCACCGGGTCCACCCGCGCGTAGCCGATGAAGCAGGCGCGCACCCGGCCGGGATACTCCTGCATCAAGGCGTGTGCCTGCCGGGGCAGCAGGGCATCGCCCTCCAGGAGGTAGGTAGGGTGGGTGGGCTCCTCCTCGAGAAGGTTGACAGCCATGGCGTGGACCAGGGGCCAGAGCCGTGCCGCCCGGACCTCAGGGGTGTCGTCGGGATTGAGCCGGAAGGCGGGGTACCCGCGCACCAGACCCATCATCAGGACGTCCAGGGAGAAGTAGGGGACGGCGTGCTCCTCCAGCAGGCGGCGGGCCACGGTGGACTTGCCCGCGCGCGAGGCGCCACCTAGTAGATAGAGCATGGGGACGTTCCCTCTGTGCTGCTAGTCGAAGCGCATGAAGCGGCGCACCGTCTGGACGAACTCGGCCGGGGAGGGGTGGTAGGGATGGATGCGTTGTTTGATGGCATAGCCCTTCCATAGTTTGTACGCCAGGCGATAGAGCGGATTGCGCGGCAAGCGGATGAGCCGCTTGATCAGTGGCAGGGCGCGCGGCCACTCGACCGCGATGGCGAAGAGGTGGTTCAGATTCTCCAGCTCGCGCTTGGTGTCGGGGTCAAAGTTGAGGATGGTGCTGTCCCAGGCCGACGACCCGATGTCGTCCACCTCGCCACACATGAGTCCCTGCTCGCGGGCGAAGTCCCCCAGCGCGGTACGCGGGTAGGGCTGATAGAGGAAGGAGTTGGCGTAGGCGGGGCGGCAGGCCAGGTTCAACTCGAGCGTCGCCAGGTCGGACTCGCGG
>JAAYAV010000065.1 GCA_012719195.1 Anaerolineae bacterium
CAACTGCTCTCGCCGCTCTGGGACTACGGCTATGCTGTGGCCGGGCCCGAGGACGCCATGTCCTTCCAACTGGGCCTCGCCCCCTTAGCCCTCGCTCTGGCCGGGCTGGCCCTGGCCGGCCGGACTCGCGCCGGCCGCGCGGTTGGGTTGTTGTTCGGCGGTGGTCTGGCGGCCTACGTCTTCCTAATGGTGGGCGCCAGCGGGCCCCTGTGGCGGGCCGTCACCCTCCTGTCGCTGGCCCAGTTCCCCTGGCGGCTCTTGGGCGTCGCCGCTCTGGCAGCGGCCGGGCTCTCGGCGCTGGCTGGGGCACACCTGGGCCGCATGCGGGACAAGCGTGCCCTGGTCGTGCTGGCCCTCGCCATCGTGGCCGTCGGCCTCCCCTACGCGCGCCCCCAGCACACCGCGCCCGATCCCCGCTCGGAACAACCGGTGGGCACGGTGCTGTTCGAGCTCGAGTACACCGACATGCGCGGCATGACCGCTTGGACCCAGGAGATGCCGCAGGATTCGCCCAAGGTCGCCGCCTACCTCGCGGGAGGGACTCTACCCCTGGCCCAGTCCGACGTGCCCGGCACGGTAGTCGAGACGGTGCACCAGGGCGGGCACGTGCAGACCGTCCGGGTCACCGCCGCCGCTCCGGGGACCCTCCAGTTCCACACGTACTACTATCCGGGCTGGGCGGTGACCGTGGATGGGGCGCCGGCAGCGATCCGCCCCGAGGGCCCTCTCGGCCTCATCACCCTCGATCTGCCCGCCGGTAGCCATACGGTCAGCATCCGCTTCGGCGAGACTCCCTTGCGCCGGGTGGCGAACTGGATTACTCTACTAACCGCGGGGGGGGCCGCGTTATTGGCTGTGCCGCTCCGCCGGTATACCCACATTAGGATACTCAATGTCAAGCAACAGCCCTGAACCTCGCCGGTGCCCGAACTGCGGCGCACGTGTGGCGCAGCAGGCAGACACCTGCATGCTTTGCGGGCAGCGGCTACGCCGCTCCACTTACCTAACCCCCACCCTGGCCCTGCTCGCCGTGGCCGTGGTGGGCGGCATACTCATCGCCGGGCTTCGTGATCGGTCCTCCGGCGGCGCTGCTCCCACCTTCACTCCGCCCGTGGCCACGGTGTTTGCCTTGGCCGACACGAGCACGCCCACCGCGCCCGGTACTACGCCGGCCGGCGCCAATGCCCCGGCTGCCACAGACACGGCAGTCCCGCCTACCCTTACTCCCACCGCCGTCCCTACCGAGACGGAGACTTCTACGCCCGTCCCCAGCGATACGCCCGCGCCCACACCGGCGCCCAGGGTGCATATCGTCACCTCGGGCGATGTGCTGAGCACCATCGCACAGCAGTACGACGTCTCCATGGGCGACATCCTGGCCGTCAACCCGGGCCTGACGGAACGCACGATGCTGCGTGTCGGGCAAGAGATCGCCATCCCGGGCGGAGCGGCCACAGCAGAGGCTGAAGTCGCCGCCCCGCCGGTGCACGTGATCGAGTCGGGGGACAACCTGGCCTACCTCGCCGACACCTACGACACCACCGTCTCTGCCATCCTCGCGGTCAACCCGGGCCTCACCGTGGGCACTATGCTCCGTGTCGGGCAGGAGATCGTCCTGCCAAGCGATGGCGCTGCAGCCGCACCAGCGGCCGAGCCGCAGCCGCAATCCTTCGTGCACACTCTACAGAGCGGCGAGACCATCGGTTATCTGGCTAACATGTACGACACCACCACCGACGCCATCCTGTCCGCCAACCCCGGCATCACGCGCTGGTCCATACTCCGCGTAGGCCAAGAGATCGTGATCCCGGTGCCCCCACCTTCGGGGGGACCGGAGCCGGCTGCCGAGCCGACCGCCACTCCGACGCCGGAGCCCACGCTGACTCCGGCCAACCCGGCGGCCATGGCTGCCGCCACCGCCATGCCCACCGCATCGCTCATGTCCATGGGCGGGCCGGCCCAGCCCCACGCCGTCGAGCCGCTCTCTCCCGGCGGCGGCACCCAGGTGAAGACCGGCGAACTGGTCCTGATGTGGACGGGCGCCGGCGATCTGTCATCCGATCTCTACTACGTCGTGCACGTGTGGAAGGTCGGCGAGCCCAGCGACACCATCACAGGCTGGACGCGCGCCAACTCCTGGCGGCCCGCCGACGACCTGATCGCCCGCTGGGGTGCGGGTGCCCACCTCTACTGGGACGTGGGCATCGGCAGGGAGATCGCGGTCGCCGGTTCCGGCCAGCCTCGCTTCGAGCCTGCCGGTCTGCGAACGGAGCCGCAAGACTTCTACCTTGTCAGCCGGTAGCTGCACCGCCGCCGAGCCCGACAACCTACTGAGTGCCATCGAGGTCTTGCTGTCCCAAGCCGGCCCCCTGTGCCGCCCCGCCGGCGTGGGATGCGGCAGCGACTGCTGTCACGCCGCCCGCTCCGTCGGGGGGCGGGTGGTAGCCGTATCCCTGCCCGACCTGATCGCCCTGGCCACCTACCTATACCGTCCTACCGACCGCCCTTCGCTCCAGGCCGCCGTGGCCGATCTGCTGGAGCAGTACTGCACCCGCAGCCCCCACACCGGCTCCTACATGCTCACCGGCAACGATGGGGGCTGCCCCTTCTTGGGTGAGCAGGGCGCCTGTACCGTCTATGTGGTGCGCCCCCTGCTCTGCCGCGTGTTCTTCCACTGCGAGTACATCGGCGGCCGCCTACACTGGGACAGCGCCCTCGACGAGCGCGTGATGCGCACCCTGCACGGATTGGCCCACGACCTGTCGCAGCACTGGAAGGGCCAGGCCGGGCTGCTCTGGCGCGCTCCCTGGCGCAGCGACGCCATCCCGCTCGCGGACTGAAGCGAGAGCGCCCTGCCCGATTGGGGTAGGGCGCTCTGTTCATGCCGGGGGAGCCCCTCGACCGAGTGTCGCTAGGCGGTGCGGCGGTCTCCCGCTTCCGTGCCCGCGACGTCGCCGTTGGAGATGCGCGTCTGCACCTCGGAGAGGTGTCGGTACAAGCCGTCTTGGGCCATGAGCTCGAAGTGGTTGCCCATCTCCGCTATGCCGTCGTTGGCCAGCACCACGATCATGTCGGCGTCGCGGATGGTGGAAAGGCGGTGGGCGATGATGAGGGTGGTGCGCCCCTCGGCCAGGCGCTCCAACGCCTGCTGGATGAGCAGTTCCGTCTCCGTGTCCACGCTGGAGGTGGCCTCATCGAGGATGAGGATGGGCGCGTCCTTCAGCACCGCCCGGGCGATGGAGATGCGCTGCTTCTGCCCGCCTGACAGCTTCACCCCACGCTCACCGATGACGGTATCGTAGCCGTCGGATAGGTCGTTCATGATGAAGTCATGAGCGTTGGCGATCTTGGCCGCCTGGATCACCTCGGCGTCGCTGGCGTCCGGCCTCCCGAAGAGGATGTTCTCCTTCACCGTGCCGTGGAACAGGAACACGTCCTGGAGAACGATGCTGATCTGCTCCCGCAGGCTCTTGAGGGTGATGTCGCGCAGGTTGATGCCATCAAGGGTGACCGTTCCCTGGATGACGTCGTAGAACCGCGGGACGAGGCTGACCAGGGTGGTCTTGCCCACACCCGTAGGGCCCACCAGCGCCACCACGGTCCCCGCTTGGACGTCCAGGTTCACGTTCCGCAGCACCGGGTCGTCGGAGTTGTACCCGAATGTGACGTTGTTGAACTCGATGTGCCCACCGGCGCGAGCAGGGAGCGCCACCGCTCCCGGCGTCTCCGCCACCTCAGGCTCCTGCTCCAGCAACTCCGCCACCCGGTCCGCACCCGCCAGTGCCTCCTGCAGCTGCTCCCAACTGCCGGCGAGTCCTCGCACCGGGGCGTAGAACCGCTCCAGATAGAGGAAGAAGGCCACCAGGTCGGCCACCGGCAGCACGCCGTCGAAGGCCAGCTTGCCACCGAAGTAGATGACGATGATGTAGCCCAACTGCGAGGAGAACTGGACGAAGGGGTTGAAGGTGGCCATCAGGCGCAAGGCCCGCAGGAGCGAGTCCCGGTAGCGGTCGATGTCGCGGCCGATGCGGGCGGCCTCGGACTCCTCGCGGCTGAAGGCCTTGATCTCCCGGATGCCGGAGAGGTTGTCATTGATGGAGGCGTTCAACTCCGAGAGCACTGTCTGCCGGTCGCGGAAGGCGGGGCGAACGTACTTGGCGAAGGCGCGCATGGCCAACACCACAAAAGGCACCGGAATCAGGGTGAGGAGCATCAGCCGCCAGTTGAGGGTGGTGAGGATGGCGCTCACACCAATCAGGGTCAGGATGTTGACCAGCGTATTGGGCACCGCATGGGCGATGATGGCCTCGAAGAGGTTGGTGTCATTGATCACCCGGGACATGAGGTCGCCCGTCTTCTGGTCTTCGTAGAAGCGGAGCGACAGCCGCTGCACGTGCTGGTAGACCAAGCGCCGGGTGTCGGCCACCACGCCCCAGCCGGCCACATGTCCCATGTAGCTGCTGACGAACTCGAAGAAGCCGCGCAGCGCCGATACACCCAGGTAGAGAAGGGCCAACTGCGCTACTCCGGTGAGCGCCGCCTGGCCCCGAGACGGGTCCTCCACCAGGTTGATCAGCCGCCGGATCACCAGCGGGCCAACCAGATCGAGAGCCACTAGAACAAACATCGATATAATGGTGAGGCTCAGTGCCTTGCGGTAATGACGCGCGTACGAAAACACGAATTTGAGGGTACCCAATCTACCGTCCTCCCCGACAACGCCGAGCGGTGCGGCTACTGCCCACTCGTGCGGGCCGCACGTCCAATTCGCTTAGCGCGGCCCGTGGAGCAAGTATAGGTGATGGCTAACGGTTTGCCACTTCTCCCGCCTCTCCAACGGTGCTAGTGCATCTCGGCCGGAACGGCTACCCTCGGGGCTGGTGACGCACCCCAGAACCGGCACCATGGCCGCCCGGCGCAATCCTGAGGCCCCTCTAGCGACTGTTCCAGTCGCTAGGGCCGAACAACCTGTCGGGTGCAGAGTGTAGATCTCTCGGCTCGCTCCCGGCTTCGCCGTGAACTCGCTCGGAACGACAAGCGCAGCCTCAGCCGAACGCTGGTCCCGACTGTCAGTCGGGCTGACCCCATACCTGCAGGCCGGCCCAGATTGGCGTCGATGGCTAGATGCGATCGCCCTGCACTCCCGGGTCAGTGGCGGCTCGTCGCCTGGCACCTCCCCTGCAACAGGCCTCAGTCATCTGCCCTCGTCCATGCTTGTTGCCGAATTCGCCACCCGAGGTAAGGCCGCCATGCGGGTACTGGTGCTGCACTCCGACCCAACCATCGCTCACCTGCTGAGCGACGCTCTCTCCAGGCTCGGCCTGGATACCGTCACCGAGCCCGAGCCCGTCTGCGATCTGGCCTTGGTGCCCTGGAACGACTGGGACCGCAACACCTGCCGGAGGCTCTTGGCGGTGGGCCAGCGCTGCGCCGAGCGGGTCGTCATCATGCTGGAGGGCGGCGATCCACCGGCGGACTACGCGGGCCCCCTGCTCCCGGCGCCCTGCGGGCCTGCCGACCTGGCCCGGCTGGTCCGGCAGACGTGTGGCAGCCGCCGGGCGGTGCCGCTGTGAGCGCCCGTCCGGTGGGGGAAGCCCGGCGCCAGGAAGTGGGCGGGCTTCTCGTCCAGGCTCTCAGCAGGGGCGATGACGGCAATCTGCGCGCCTATCTCATGGGCCACAGCAACCTCCCCGGACCACGCGGCAACCTGGAGCTAGCCGCCGACTTCGCTCACCTGGTGGCGGAGCTGCCGCCCGAGCAGACAGAGTCGGCCCGCATCCTCTGCCTGCGCTGGAC
>JAAYAV010000437.1 GCA_012719195.1 Anaerolineae bacterium
GGAACCCATGCCGGACCAGGCTCTCGCACAGATCGATGAGCGCGGCCAGGTAGTTGGTGACGCTGAAGGTCATAGTGCCGGGGAAGAGCATATGGTGCTCGGAGAAGCCGTACGGCAGCGTTGGGGCAACGACAATGGGCGTGCGGTCCGCCACCCTCTCCGCCGCCCGGAGCACGCACTCCCCCACAATGATGGCGTCGGTGCTCAGCGGCAGGTGCGGCCCATGCTGCTCGGTGGAGGCAGTGGGCAGAATGACCAGCGCCTCCTGCTCCACCAGGCCCTGAACCTCCGGCCAGGTCATCTCCGCCAATTGCGTGCTCCCACCCTCTCGCATGTGCCCCATCCTGTCGTCGCGTTCTCGCGCTGCTCGCCCCTGTTCCGATGCCGCGCGGCCTGGAAGGCGGTTTGCCAGCGGCCGAAGACTCGCCTTTGTCAGTAGTGTATACTGGTGCCATCGGCGGCGTAAGTAGGAGGGCAGGTGGTGTCTGGCGCCAACGAGCAGGAGAGTCGCGAGACAGTGGTTAGGGTGCCCGACCGCATACTGCGAGCCGAGCATCTTGACACGGCGGCTTTCGGACGACAGCTGAAGATGCTGGCGGCGGTGAAGCTATACGAAATGGGAAGGCTATCTTCGGGCGCAGCAGCCGATCTTGCCGGAGTAACCCGGGTGGCGTTCCTGCTATCGCTCGATGGTTACCAGGTGTTCCCGCTACAGGATGAGCTCTCATACCTCGAGAGCGCCCATGATCGAAGCCATCAGTAACACCTCTCCGTTGCTGTACCTGCATCGGATCGGTGCGCTGGAGTGGCTGCCCCGTCTGTTCGAACGCGTGCTGGTTCCGTTGGCCGTTGTCGAGTAGCTCGACGCCGGTGCGGCCCAGGGCCACGACGTGCCTGATGTGCGGCAGCTGCAGTGGGCAGAGATCATCGCCTGCCGGGATGTGCTGCTCGAGGCCGTAGGATCCGAGATTGGTCCGGGTGAACTTGCGGTCTTGTCGCTGGCGAGTCGGCGCCCGGGCTGCACCGCCATCCTCGATGACGGGCAGGCGCGGCAAGCGGCCTCTCGGGCGGGGATCGCCGTCATAGGTACCTTGGGAGTCATGCTGCGAGCTAAAGAAGCCGGGCTGGTGGGACAACTCGAGCCGTTCGTAGACGCGCTGTCCGCTGCCGGCATCTGGATGTCACCCCAGATCCGGGGTCGCATCCTCGCGCTGGCCGACGAGTAGGCGGGCGGGTACGAGACGCAGCCCAGGTGCCCGGTATCCTAGGGGAGTTAAGCGTATGGAGAAGGTCCGTTTCGCCATCGTCGGTTGCGGTGAGATCGCTGTGCAGACAGCCCAGGGCATGGCCGAGGCGCCGCACGCCGAGATCGCCCTCACCATGGACATCGAACTCGCTCTGGCGCAGGATCTGGCCCAGCGCCACGCCGGGCGCGCCACCAGCGACTTCGAGGCTGTCCTGGCGGACCCAGCGATTGATGCCGTCTACATCGCCGTCCCCCACGATCTGCACGCGCCACTGGCCATCGCGGCCGCCCAGGCGGGGAAGCACGTGCTCCTGGAGAAACCTATCGCCACCAACGTTGCCGACGCCAAGCGCATCATCGCCGCCTGCGCCGAGAACCAGGTCACCCTGGGCATAGCGTTCGTCGGGCAGGTTGACGCCGACTGCCGGCGCTTGCGACAACTCATCGCCGAGGGACTCATCGGCAAGGTTGTCGGCATCCGATATGCCGCGCTGGCCGACAAGCCGGCCTACTACTGGCACGGCGGCTACACACGCCGCGTCCACACCGACTGGCGCATCTCCAAGGCGCGCTCCGGCGGCGGCATCGTCATCATGAACCTGATCCACGACTTCAACACCATTCGTTTCATCACCGGGCTGGAGGCGGTGCGCGTTTTCGCCGAGTACGGCACCTTCGCCACTCCGGTCGAGGTGGAAGACCTGGCCTTCGCCACCCTCCGCTACGACAACGGCGCCATCGGCTCCGTCGAGGCGGGCTCCGCCATCCGCGGCGGCTCCATGGAGGCGGAGGGCGATCGTATCTTCGGTACCCATGGCCAGATCATCATCGGCCGCCGCCCACGGGTCTACAGCCTCGAGGGTGGCCAGGGAATTGCCGCCAATGAGTGGGTGACAGTCGCCGCCGAGCAGCCCTCGGCCCGCTACAACATCGTCGAGGGCTACGCCACCGCTCTGCTGGAGGGCCGGCAGCCGCCCGTGACGGGAGAGGACGGCCTGAAGGCGCTGGAGATCGTGGAGGGCATCTATCGCAGCGGCGAGACTGGCCGACCGGTGACGCTGCCGCTCTAGGACGACAGCCGACTGACCTAGAGGGGGATCGCCGGCCGGCGATCCCCCTCCATCACGTACGTCTCTAGCGCCCGGGCCTAGGGCTGGCCGCCGCCGTCGCCACCGGCATCCGCCTGCCACGCCTTCTGAGCGTACTCCTGCACCGGCTTGAGCAGGGACATCAGCTCCACCGGCACCACGAACTTGGTGGCGGGGCTGTTGCCCAGCATGGTGAGGGCGTCGAGGTACTGCAGGCTCATGGTCTTCTGGTCGACCGTGCGGGCCACGTTGTAGACCTTGTCCAGCGCCAGGGCGAAACCTTCCGCCTTCAAAATGGCGGCCTCGCGATCTCCCTGGGCGCGCAGCACAGTGCCCTGGCGATCACCGTCCGCCACCTTGATCTGCGCCTCACGCTTGCCGTCCGCCTCGGTAACTACCGCGCGTCGCTCGCGCTCCGCCGCCAACTGCCGATTCATGGCCGTCTGCACCTCGCGCGGCGGGGTGATCTCGCGGATCTCCACGCTGGTTACCTTCACGCCCCAGCGCTCCGTTACCTCGTCGAGCTTCACGCGCAGCACCCGGTTGATGTCCTCGCGCTTGGCGAGCACGTCGTCAAGCAGGATGTCGCCGATGACGGCCCGCAGCGTGGTGATGGCGATGCCCTGGGAGGCGCCGGCGAAGTCGCCCACCTGCACCACCGTGGCCACCGGATCGGTGACCTTGTAGTAGATGAGGAAGTCAATGTCTATGGGAGCGTTGTCACGCGTGATGCAGGTCTGCTTGGGGATCTCCAGGAAGATCTCGCGCAGGTCCACCGTCACGGTGCGGTCAATGAACGGGATGATGAAGACGACGCCAGGCCCCTTCTGGCCGATGGCGCGGCCGAGCCGAAACACCACCAGCCGCTGGTACTCGCGCACGATGCGGATGGCCATGGCAGCCAGCGGCACCAGCAGTACCAGAATGACGAAGATCGCGAAGAGACTGCCGAGGAAATCAGACATCGCTGCCTCCATTCGTGTGTGCCGCCCGCTTCACCCGCAGGCGCAGGCCATCAACCGCCAACACCTCTACCTTCTCGCCCACCTCGACCGGAGCGTCCTCCGCCTCCGCCGTCCACTCCTCGCTCATGAGCCAGACTACGCCGCTCGGAGCGAGCGCCGTCTGCGCCACCCCCTGCTGGCCCAGCAACGCCCTCTCCCCCTGGAGGGCTATCCTTCGCTGCGCCCGCAGTCCGGCCCCCAGCGCGCCCGCGAAGAAACCCACCACCAGGACGGTCATTGTGACCAGAAGCCAAGGGCTCACCCGCAACTGCGGCACCGTCGGTCCCTCACTGCCGAAAGGACTGAACAGCAGTAGTGACCCCAGAATGAAGCATACCGCCCCGCCCACTGTCAACGCGAAGCCGGTCACCTGGATGTCGAGCACGAAGAGCACCACAGCGAGGGCGATGAGAGCGATGCCGCCCCAGTTCACCGGCAGGCTGCCCAGAGCCACGAAGGCCAGGATCAGGGAAACGGCCCCGGTGACACCCGGCAGGATGGCTCCGGGGTGGTAGAACTCGGCCACCAGGGCGATGGTGCCCAGCGACAGCAGTATATAGGCGATGTTGGGGTCCACCAGCCCGTGCGCAACCGACTCCAGGAAGGTCATCGGATAGGATTCGGTGGCGGCGCCGGCTAGGTCGAGCACCTTGGTCTCTCCCGCTGCCACCACCGTCCGGCCGTCCAACTCCCGCAGCAGGGCGGCGAGGTCGCCCGCCACCAGGTCCACGACACCTTGGTCCACCGCCTCGCTTGCCGGCAGGGAAACGCTCTGCCGCACGGCCGCCTCCGCCCAGTCAGCGTTGCGGCCGCGCTCCTGGGCGATAGAGCGGATGTAGGCGACGGCGTCGTTGACCACCTTGCTCTCGGTGGCAGCCGGCATCTCCCCTTCGGTGAGGCTGACCGGATGGGCCGCCCCGATGTTGGTGCCCGGCGCCATCGCGGCCACGTGCCCGGCCATGGCGACGAACAGCCCAGCCGAGGCAGCTCGCGCCCCGGGCGGTTCGACGTAGACGGCCACCGGGACCCGGGAGTTGAGGATGGCCTGGACGATCGTGCGCATGGAGGTGTCGAGGCCGCCCGGCGTGTCCATCTGGATGACCACGAGACGGGCTTGGCGCGCCTCCGCCACCGCGATGCCGCGGGTGAGGTACTGCGCCATGATCGGGTCCACCACGCCACGCGCCTGGAGCAGCAGCACCGGCGCGGACCCCTGGGCGGCCACCCGCGCCCCACCCAGGATCGCTCCCAGGGCGAGGAACAGCGTGAGAATGATTAGCGAGGCTCGGACTCGCAGAGGGACGGCGTTCCGCGAGCCTCGTGCTCCTTCTCGAGCCATGCACGCCTCCGCCGAGGGGAAAGCCGGGACTGCAACGATATGCTACAGCCCCAATGTACGGGTAGGTGGGGCAGAAAGCAAGCCCATCGCCGCCCTCCCCTACC
>JAAYAV010000438.1 GCA_012719195.1 Anaerolineae bacterium
CGCCAGCCTCTCCAGCCGGTACCCCGCCGCGAACGCGGCCCCATCGTAGCCCGGATCGTCCAACCGCAGGTCGGATAGGGGAACGTACTGCCCGCCGGTGCGCAGCGACTGCCGGGCTGCCATGGCGGCCAGCTCAGGCTCGATGAGGTCGCGCACTGAAAACGGGGCGGGCGCCTCGCCGGCGTAGTAGGGCAGCAGCGCTTCGAGTAGGTGGCGGTAGCCATCGCCGCCGCCGACGGGAAACTGAGCCAGCGAGCGGCCACTCACCACCAGGGCGCCGCAGGGCAACCACTTCTCCGTGCCGCCGATGGAGAGGACGCCGCGCCGGCCGTCGGCCCAGAGGAGCTCCACTTGCCACTGCCCGCCGGCCGTTCCCAGGGCGCGCACGCCGTGGACGCCGGTGCCCATGATGGCGAGCAGTCCGGCGTAGGCGTGGATGGCGTAGTTGAACTCGTCCACCCCGTTGGCGAGGAAGGCGACGTGCGGCTCACCGCGCGTCTCCACGTCCTGGGCCAGGTAGTCGCGGATCTGGGAGGCGAACCGGGCCGACGATCCGCCGCTAATGCGGGCGCCGCGATGCTCCCACTCCAGCAGGGTGTGGGCATCGCGCAGGTTGCCGACGATGGGCTTGTCTATCAGAACAGCCTTGCCCGCCTGAAGGAAGGGCTCAGCCCGCGGGATGTGCAGGTCCCAGTTGGTGGCGTGCAGGATGGCCAGGTCCACCGTGTCGGCCGCTTCCTCGAGGGTGTGGAAGACGCGGGGCACGGCGAAGCGCTCGGCGAACTGGGCGGCGTAGCCCTCGGGCCAGACGGTACCGCCGTCGAAGACGCCGACCACGTCCTGGCCCAGGTCGCGCAGGATGGGAAGCCAGGCGGCCGGATGGGAGGTATCCAGGTCCACGAGTCCGATCTTGAGTGCTTTCATGCGACTGCTGCCTCCTCGCGCTCACATGCGTGGCCGATCCGGGGCAAAGACCGTGGCCCGGTCGGTTGGCCGGGCCACGGCAAGTTGCGAGTATGGACCGAACCTACGACTGTTTGGCGTTGTAGTCGTCGAGCTCGGCCTGGAACTCCGCCTGGGCCCCGGCCAGAGCTTCCTCAACCGAAGATAGGCCGAGGGCAGCGGCCTGGCGGTAAGGCGCACAGATCACCTTTCCTTCCTGCCAGAAGTGAGTCGCGTCTCCGTTCAGCTCGCCATAGGGCAGATGCAGCTCGCCGAAGGCGCGAATAGTCTCATCAGCCTCCCAGTAGGACATGGCCGCGAGCCGGCCCGGGATGTTGTTAGTAACCGAGCCGTAGAAGCCTTGCGGCTCCGGCCCGATGAGCCACAGCAGCCACTTCGCCACCGGATCGATGGCGGGCCTGTCCTTGAACACGCCCCAGCAGGCGCCGGTCGTCAGGACTACCTGCCGCTTGTGCTGGAGGGTAGGACTAAGGCCGAAGTCGATCTCGGGCGCCTGGGTCTTGGTGTTGGTGGTGATCAGCGCCGTGTCGGCATGGCTCAGCAGTTGCTTGCCGGTGATCCAGTAGTCGGTCGCTGTGGCGCCGCCCGCCTCAGCTTCCGATCCGACGGCTCCCTCCCGGGGTACCCAGTTGTTCTTGAACATGTCGGCTTCGAACGACCATGAGTCGAATGCCGCCTCGGTGTCGAGCTGCACCTTGGTGAAGTCCTCGTTGAACAGACGTCCACCAGCCTGCCAAAGGCTGGAGATCATCTCCGTGTCCCAGGCAATGGTGCTCAGGTTGGTGAGGAAGTACTCCTTGGCGGCGGCAGCGGCGCCATAGGTCCGCATGTCGTCCCAGGTGGCCGGCGGCGCGTCCACATCCAGGCCGCACTCCGCGAAGAGGCCCTTGTTGTAGAGGCGACCATAGAAGTAGATGAAGGCGGGGTACATCAGGCGGTCCCCTTCCCAGGTGAGGCCGTCGGTGAGATTGCCGGACATGTCGTCCCAGACTTCCTGCGGGATCATGTCCTGGAGCGGCATGAGAACGCCGTTGGTGCCGAAGAGGGACATGGTGTCAATGTTGACGTAAGCGATGTCGGGCGCTTCCCCGCCGGCATAGGCGGTGAGCATCGCCTCGCGGCGCCCGCCCCAGGGCAGTATCTCGACGTTGACCGTGATGTCCGGGTTGTCGGCGTTGAACTTCTCCA
>JAAYAV010000439.1 GCA_012719195.1 Anaerolineae bacterium
CGGACTCCCCTGTTTCGCTTGCTGTTTCGTTTGACGGAAGGGTGGGACCTAGAGGTACTTGGATACCTGCGACATGATGCCCGTCTTGGGCTGAACGCCCACCAGCCGTGCGATCGGCTGACCTTCCTTGAAGAGGACGAGGGTTGGGATGCTCATGACCTGGAACCGGGTGGCGGCCTGGGGATTGTCGTCCACGTTGAGCTTGGCGACCTTGAGCTTGCCTTCGTTCTCGGCGGCGATCTGCTCCACGGTGGGCGCAAGCATGCGGCAGGGGCCACACCACGGGGCCCAGAAGTCCACCAGCACCGGGAGGGTTGCCTTCTCTACTTCCTCAGCGAAATCGGCATCGGTAACTTCAATCGGCTTGGACACTGTGTCACTCCTACTGACTCTGTATATGCTGAGTCTGACCGGATGGCGGACAGGATACCAGGGGTGAGTATAGATGTCAACCGTTAGCATCGACGGCACACGGTGAAACGGGCGCGCTGGAAGCGACTTGTGAACGGGCTCAGGCCCAACTTGGTGTTCGGGCGCAAGATGTCCTACTATAGCACGACATCGCGTGTGGCAGCCCCAGTGGCTGCACCCAGCACGAGCGTGGAGGCTCAGGATGAAGGTAGTGGTAGTACGCGAGGAATGCATCGGCTGCGGCAACTGTGTTGATATCGCTCCCGATGTGTTCGAGCTGGACGAGGAAGGGCTCTCCAAGGTGGTCAACCCGGCCGGCGCCGATGATGATACCATTCGCGAGGCGGCCGAGAGCTGCCCGGTGGACTGCATCATTCTATCTGACGACGACGGCAACCAGATCTACCCCTAACTACAGAGTGTAGCGCGCCCGCCGACATGTGCGGGACGCTTCGGTGAGGCGGGCTCGCGGCCGATTCGGCGGAGCCCGCCTCGTCTTGGCCACAGGCGCTCGGGGACCGGCTCAGCCGAAGGGTCTTTGCAGCTAAGTGCCCGATATGCTATAATGGCGTTTGTATAGGATCGTCGCTGAAGTGGGCCCGAACCCACTTCTTCTGTTGTAGGGACGTGTGGTTCGGAGGGCGGGCAGGAAGATATGAAAAGCGAATTCATGTTGGCGATAAACGAGCTCTGTGCCGAGCGGCAGTTGCCTCGTGAGGTCATACTGGACGCTATCGGTGCTGCTCTGGTCTCGGCGTACAAGAAGGACCACGGCGGAGAGGTGCGAGCCTTCATCGACCCGGACACCGGCCAGGGGCGTGTCTACACGGCCAAGCTGGTGGTGGAAGAGGTGACGAACCCCGACGCCGAGATGAGCTTGGATGAGGCGCGCGCCATCAACCGTGACGCGCAGCTTGGTGACACCGTCGAGCAGGAGACCACCCCTAAGGACTTCGGGCGTATCGCCGCGCAGACGGCCAAGCAAGTGATTATGCAGCGCATCCGTGAGGCGGAGCGGGACGCGCTCTACAACGAGTTCACCGATCGGAAGAACGAGATCTCGAGCGCGACGGTGCAGAGCATTGGTCCGCAGGGAGTGACCCTCAACCTCGGCCGAGCGGAGGCAATCATGCCGCCGGCGGAGCAAATCCGCGGGGAGCACCTGCGCCCGCACAGCCGGGTGCGCGTCTACGTGGTCGGCGTGAAGGAGACGAATCGGGGACCGGAGATCGTAGTCTCTCGCGCGCACAAGGACATGCTCCGCCGCCTGTTGGAGCTTGAGGTACCCGAGATTCACAGCGGCACCGTGGAGATCCGCGGCATCGCGCGGGAGGCAGGAAGCCGGTCGAAGGTGGCGGTGGTGGCCACCCAGGCGGGTGTCGACCCGGTGGGATGCTGTGTCGGCATGCGCGGGATGCGGATTCAGAGCATCGTCAACGAGTTGGCGGGCGAGAAGATCGATGTCATAGAGTGGAGCGCCGACGCGGCCACCTTCATCGCCAACGCGCTCAGCCCGGCAAAGGTGCTCAACGTCGTGCTCCAGGAGCGCGATGAGGGGCGCACTGCCACGGTGATCGTGCCCGATCGGCAGTTGTCGCTCGCCATCGGCAAAGAGGGACAGAACGCGCGTCTGGCCGCCCGCCTTACGGGCTGGAGGATCGACATCAAACCGGCCTCCGAGGCGGCGGTGGAGGCGTTCCGGTCCATCGGCCTGGACGATGAGCCTGAGAGCGAGGAAGACTTGCTGCGCGCTGCCGAGGCCCTGCTCCGTGGCTCGGCTCCGTCCGCGCCCGAGGCGGCCGAGAGTGAGCCTGCGGTCGCCGACAGCGAGCCCCAACTCGATGGGCGTGAGCCTGTCGTCGACGAGACCGAGCCCGAGGTCGCCGACGAGGAGCCTGAGGTCGCCATCGAGGAGCCCGAGATGGCCGCCGGTGAACCAGAGGCGCCCGAGACCGACGCCGAGTCGGCAGGCGAGTCGACTGACGAAGAGGCGAGCGAGTAGGCGGTATGCAGCAACGCCGGAGGTCCCCGCAGCGCACCTGTGTGGTCTGCCGAGAGGTGGCGGCCAAGCGAACCCTGATGAGACTGGTGCGGACGCCCGAGGGTACGGTAGTGCTGGATCCGCGGGGCAAGGCTTCTGGCCGAGGCGCCTACTTGTGCGGTTCGGAGGAGTGCTTCACTTCGAAGCGGGCTCGTGAGGCTGTCGCCCGGGCGCTACAGGTCAGCTTGGGGGAGGACGAGTGGTCGGCATTGACCGACCAGTTGCGGGAGCTGGCCTCAGAGAGGTCGTCCTCCGCGGTCGGAAAAGACGAGTGACGCGAGCCGCCGCTGATCGGCGGTATCGGAGGTAGTGCATGAGAGTACCGGAGATGTTGCGACGAAACGCCAGTGGACGTGTAGCTGGTCGGTCCGAGACCGGCCGCGGGCTGCAGGCGTCTCCGCGAGCCCCGCGCGCGAGCGACGTGATCGGCTCAGCGGATGCCGAAGGCGAGAGCCGCGGTCCTCGGCCGCGTCGCCGCTCGCGCGGTCGTCGGGCCGAGCACACCACGCAGCGTCCGGCGTCCCAGACGACGGCGACGCCGCAGGTGGTTCTCCCCGAGAGTATCACCGTGCGTGAGCTGGCCGGCCTGCTGTCTGCGAGCCCCATCGATGTGATCAAAGTCCTCATGGCCAACGGCGTTCTGGCCAACATCAACCAACCCATCGACTTCGATAGCGCGGCGGTAGTGGCTGCCGAGATGGGATTTGAGGCTCTGGAGCAGAGTGCGACGGAGGAGCCCGCCGGAGATGAGGTCGAGGAGGCGGAGGCGCGTCCGAAGAGCACGAAGTTCAACTTCTGCGCCAACGAGTCCGAGGCAGACCTCAAGCCCCGACCGGCGATTGTGACCGTGCTGGGCCACGTCGACCACGGCAAGACGACTCTGCTCGACGCTATCCGCAAGACGAACGTGGTGGCCTCAGAGGCGGGCGGTATCACCCAGAGGATCGGTGCCTATCAGGCCGAGTACGAGGGCGAGAAAGTCACGTTCATCGACACTCCGGGCCATGAGGCGTTCACGGCCATGCGCGCCCGTGGGGCGCAGGCCACTGATGTGGCGGTCCTGGTGGTAGCGGCCGACGACGGCCTGATGCCGCAGACGCGGGAAGCCATCGACCACGCTCGGGCCGCGCAGGTGCCGATCGTGGTCGCTCTCAACAAGATCGATCTGCCCGGCGCCAATCCCGACCGGGTCAAGCAGCAGCTGGCCGACCTCGGGTTGACCCCCGAGGAGTGGGGTGGCGATACGCTCGTAGTTGAGGTGTCGGCGCTGCGGGGCCAGGGAATCGATGAACTCCTGGGCGCCATCCAGTTGCAGGCAGAAGCCCTACGGACCTGCGCTAACCCGATTGCGCCGGCGGCCGGGACGGTGATCGAGTCCATTGTGGACCGATCCCGCGGACCGCTGGCAACGCTGCTGGTACAGAACGGCACCCTGCGGCGGGGCGACTCGGTGGTTGTGGGGACGGTCTGGGGGCGCGTCCGCGCCATGTTCGACGAGCGGGGCAACCCTGTCGAGGAGGCTGGCCCAGCCACGCCGGTTCAGGTCATGGGCCTGAGCGAAGTGCCGCCGGCAGGCAGCATCTTCCGGGTGGTGGAGTCGGACCGGGAGGCGAAGGCGGTGGTCGCCGATCGCCTGGAGTCGAGCGGAGAGTCGGTGAGGGAACGTCGCCCGGCGACGCTCGAGGAGATGCTGGGCCGTCTACAGGCAGGGGAGATCGACGAGCTCAATGTCATCGTCAAGACGGACGCGCAAGGCAGCATCGAGCCGGTGGTGACGAGCCTGGAGAATCTGGAGCGGGACGGCCACAAGGTGAACGTCCTGCACTCCTCGACGGGCAACATCGGCGAGTCGGACGTCAATCTGGCTATCGCCAGTGACGCCCTCCTCATCGGTTTCAGCGTGGCCGTGGATCCAGTGGCCCGCCGGATGGCCGAGGCCGAGGGAGTGGAGATCCGCTCCTACGACATCATCTACCACCTGATCGAGGATATCGAGAGGATGCTTTCCGGCATGGCCGAGCCGACCTATGAGCCGGTCACGCTCGGTCGGGCAGAGGTCCGCCAGGTCTTCAGCGTGCGGTCCGGCTCCATCGCCGGCTGTTACGTCACGTCGGGGCGCTTGGCACGCAACGCCCAGATGCGCGTCCATCGAGACGGTAAGGTGCGTTGGGAAGGCGCGGTGGCATCGTTGCGTCGGTTCACCGAGGATGTCCGCGAGGTCCGCGAGGGTTTCGAATGCGGAGTCGGTCTCGAGGGCTACAACGACCTGCGAGAGGGCGACATCCTGGAGGCCTTCACCATGCGTCAGGTGCCGCGCGATGCCTGATCTGACGGTCCGGCAGCGGCGAGTGGCGGATCTGATCGCCCGCGAGCTGAGCCTGGTGCTCCAGCAGCGGGCGGCCGATCCGGGCTTGGCCGGCGCCGTGGTTACCGGGGCGCGGGTATCGGGTGATCTCCGGCAGGCGGTGGTGTTCGTGACCAGCGTGCTGCCGGAGGAGAAGGGGACCATCATGGAGGCGCTCACCCGGTCGGAGGCGTTTCTTCGCCATGAACTGGCCGGGCGGGTACAACTGCGCCACGTTCCCGCGCTTACGTTCCGTCTGGATGACACCTACGATCACGCGAAGCGCATCGAGTCCATACTGGACGAACTGGCGCCCGCGCTCGCCGAGCCAGAAGACGAAGAAGAAGAGGATGAGGAGTAGTCTCGAGTCGGTTGTGCGCGGGGCCGGCCACGTCCTGGCCGCGACTCACGTCTCACCCGACCCCGACGGAATCGGGTCTCTCCTAGCCCTGGGGATGCTTCTGGAGCGAATGCAGGTGTCGCACACTCTGGTGAGTCAGGATGGCGTGCCCTACGACGCCGACTTCCTTCCCGGAGCGGACACAATCGTTACCGACGCGCCTCATGACTTCGACGTCGCGATCTTGTTGGACTGCTCCGAGCCGCGACGGATTGGAGCGGCGGCCGAGCGTCTGGACGAGGCGACGGTGGTAAACATCGACCACCACGCGACCAACACCCGCTTCGGAGACGTGATCCGCGTTGATGCCGGAGCGTTGTCCACCAGCCAGATCGTGCACCGCTTGGCTGGTGAGCTCGGCTATAGCCTGGATCGGCGGATGGCTACCTGTCTCCTGGCTGGGCTGGTGGGAGATACCCAGGGGTTTCGCATTGCCGCCACTGATGCGCGGGTGCTAGATGATGCGGCCGCTTTGGTGGCTGCGGGCGGCGACCTGGGAGAGGTCTCTCGGGGCGTTTTCGGGGCCCGTCCCCTGGGGCACGTCGCTCTCTGGGGTCGGGTACTGGCCGGGGCGAGCCAGAGCGCGGGCGTGCTGTCGGCGCAGATCCGCCTGGCAGACCGGCGCGCGGCCGGAGTCGCGGAAGACGATGACGCCGGGATCGTGAACTTCCTGCAGTCGGTTAGGGGCACGCGCGCCGCCGTGATCTTCAGTGAGCAGGGCGATAGTAAGGTATCGGTGAGCCTACGCAGCGTTCCCGGAGTTGACGTTGCCGCCGTGGCAGCCGATTTCGGCGGCGGCGGACACCGGCAGGCTGCGGGCTGCACCCTGGTCGGTGACCTGATCGACGTCAGTTCTCGGGTGTTAGCCCGCGTGAGGCAGGCAGTGGATGACTCAACTCTCGGGCGTGGTTCTGGTTGACAAGCCGGTAGGCCCCACGTCCCACGACGTGGTGGCCGCAGTGCGACGCGCCGTGGGCCAGAAGCGGGTCGGACATGCTGGGACGCTGGACCCACTGGCCGAGGGGCTGCTGCTAGTGCTGCTCGGCTCCGCTACCCGCCTGGCCGAGTACCTGGTCGGCCACGACAAGGCCTACTGCACCGAGGCGCGGCTGAGCATCGAGACCGATACCTACGACACTGAGGGTCGCGTCACCCGTCAGTGGACGGGGGATCTGCCCAGCGATGCCGAGATCGGGCGAGCGTTGGCCGGCTTCGTGGGACCCCTCCTGCAGACGCCTCCGGCCTACTCCGCGGTTAAGGTCGGTGGTCAGCCCCTGCACCGTCTGGCCCGACGAGGCACCGCCACCCCCGTCGCGCCTCGCCGAGTGACTATCCACTCCCTCGATTGGCGACGCCTCGGCCCCGAACACATCGTCCTGCACGTCCACTGCTCGGCCGGTACCTACATCCGCTCCCTGGTGCATGACCTGGGCGCTGCCCTCGGCTGCGGGGCGCACGTGACCAGGCTCCGCCGCATCCAGTCGGGCCCGTTCTCGGTGGAGGATGCGCTGCCCCTATCGGAAGCGCTGGAGCGTTTGGCGGACGGCGACGAGAGGGTGCTGCTCGGCCCGGCCGCAGCGCTTCCACATTGGCCGCGCATCAACCTCGGGCCGGAGGAGGTGGCGGGGCTGCGGCTCGGCAGAGCGGTGTCGGGCCCGAGGCCGCAGACAGAGGCTATGCATCTGGCAGTTGGCCCCGATGGAGACGTCGTGGCGATAGTGGCGCGGGACAGTGAGCTGGAGCTCTGGCGACCGCGTAAGGTCTTCTCCGAGGAGATTGCCGGTTGATACCATCGGTTGTGCGCTGGGCCGGAGAACGCGCGCCCGTGGTGGAGGCCACGGTAATGACGATCGGCGTGTTCGACGGTGTACACATCGGACACCAGGCCCTCATCGGTCAAGCGGTGGACGAGGGCGAGCGTGAAGGCGTCGTCTCGGCCGGGCTGACGTTCTTTCCTTCTCCTGAGGTGGTTCTGCGGAGGCAGAGGCCCCGCTACCTCATGCTTCCCCAGGAGCGCAGCCAGCAGATGCTCGCCTTGGGTCTGGGCCTGGTGGTGGTTACGGAGTTCAGTTCGGCCCTCGCCTCCCTTAGCGCTGCCGACTTCATGGAGCGCGTGGCCTACTCGTTCCATCCGCGGCAGGTGTGGGTGGGCGAGGACTTCGCCCTCGGCCGGGGCAGGACGGGTGACCTGGAGGCGCTGGCGCAGCTGGGCTACAAGCTGGGCTACCGGCTGCGAGTGCTGGCGCGGCGGCGCGTGGGCGGCGAGGTGGTTAGCAGTACTCTGATCCGGCGTTGCCTTGAGTCGGGCGACGTGGCCAAGGCGGCTTCCATGCTTGGGCGTCCACATTCGGTGTCGGGCCGGGTGGTGAGTGGAGACGCGCGCGGGCGCGATCTGGGTATCCCCACCGCCAATGTCGACTACGACCAGCGCAAGCATCTTCCGGCTGATGGTGTGTACGCTGCCATGGTGGTGAATCGCGGTGGGAGCTGGCCTGCCGTCGTGAACGTGGGCGTGCGTCCCACCTTCGCCGCCGTGGGACGAACCCTGGAGGCGCACTTGCTGGACTTCGGCGGTGACCTGTACGGCGAGGAAGTGCGGGTGGACTTCGTGGCCCGGCTGCGAGCCGAGACGCGCTTCGCCAGTCCGGCCGAGCTCGTCGAGCAGGTGGGGCGGGACGTAGAGCGGGCCCGCGAGCTACTGCAGCCACCGACGGGCGTGGAGGCCGTGCGTGGGGTTTGAGGAACTGCAGCACACCGCGGACGTGGCGCTACGCTGTTGGGGACCGGATGTCTCGGGGCTGTTCACGGCCGCGGCCGAGGGGCTCGCCTCCCTTATCGGCCGTCCGGGAGCCGTCAAGGACCCGTTCTCAGTGGGCCTCTCGGCTCCAGACGTTGAGACCCTGCTGGTGGACTGGCTCACGGAGCTCATCTATCACGCCGAGCGCACCGGTGGAACGTTCTGCAGAGTGGAAGTGGTGATCTCGCCCAGTCACGAGCTTCAGGCCCGGGTGTGGCCGGCGGAGGTGGTCGAGAGACGAGGCGTAGTCAAGGCGGCTACCTACCACGGGCTCATGGTGGAGCCGCGGCCGGAGGGCTGCACCGCCACGATTGTCTTCGACACATAGGCCCGAAGGCCTAGGACGACCCGAAAGGGGGCACCCAATGGCTTACGACCTTAGCCGAGTGCAGCAGATCGGCCAGTACTGCTATGAGATACCCCGGGCCGCCGACGGCTCGATGCGTACATCGGCGCGGCTCTACGCCGATGAGGAGATCCTGCGCTCCGCTGCGGAGGACCGTTCGCTCAACCAACTCACCAACGTGGCCTGGCTGCCGGGGATTGTCGGCTCGGCTCTGGCCATGCCGGACATCCACGAGGGTTATGGGTTTCCCATTGGTGGGGTGGCGGCCACCGGCCTGAAGGACGGCGTTGTCTCGCCTGGCGGGGTCGGGTATGACATCAACTGCGGTGTGCGTCTGCTCACCGGCAGCCTGGACGCCAACGAGGTGCGCCCCCATCTATCGCGGCTGATGGACGCGGTGACGCAGGCGGTCCCTTCGGGTGTGGGCCGGGGAGGCGACGTACGCCTGAAGCGCGCGCGCCTGGCAGACGTCCTCGAGGGTGGGGCCCAATGGGCTGCGCAGGCAGGGTACGGCTCCCGTGAGGACGCCGAGCACTGCGAGGAGGGGGGGCGTATCGCCCGTGCCCGCGCCGATGCTGTGAGCGACCGGGCCCAAGACCGGGGCCTAGACCAGGTCGGGACGCTCGGGTCGGGGAATCACTTCCTCGAGTTCGACGAGGTGGTGGATGTGTACGACGCTCGAGCGGCCGATGCCTTCGGGCTTCGTCCCGGCCAGTTGGTGGTGCAGATTCACTCCGGCTCGCGCGGCCTTGGGCACCAGGTATGCACCGACTACGTCCGACGCTTCCAGACATCGACCAAGCGCTTCGGCTACGACCTGCCGGATCGCGAACTGGTGTGCGCTCCCGTCGAATCGGATGAGGGCCAGGATTACCTGGCGGCCATGTCGGCGGCGGCCAACTATGCCTGGGCCAACCGGCAGGTGATGACCGAAGCGGTTCGCCGGGCCTGTGAGCGTCTACGCGGGGCGGGCTTGCCGGCTCTGATTCTGTCGGTGCTCTACGACGTCGCGCACAACGTGGCCAAGATCGAGACGCACCAGGTGAGAGGCAAGAGCCTGCCCCTGTGCGTGCACCGAAAGGGAGCCACCCGTGCCTTCCCGCCCGGTCACCCGGACGTCCCGGCCGTCTATCGATCGGTGGGCCAGCCGGTTCTGGTGCCCGGAGACATGGGTACGGCCTCGTATGTGCTTCGGGGGACGGACGTGGCGATGGCGGAGACGTTCGGGTCCAGTTGCCATGGGGCCGGGCGGGTGATGAGCCGCGGAGCGGCACGGTCCAGAGTCGATGCGCGCGACCTGCGCCAACGCCTGGAGCAGAAGGGCATCGTGGTGCGGGCCGGCAGCCTCAAGGGCCTGGCGGAAGAAGCTCCGGAGGCGTACAAGGACATCCACCGGGTGGTGGAAGTAGTGCATGGAGCCGGCTTGGCCTTGAAGGTAGCCCGGCTGCGGCCGCTGGGGGTGGTCAAGGGCTAGCAGCCTGCCCAACGCCGGAGATGGCTCCCATTGAGGGCGGTAATCTCCGGTGTAGGGCAGGCGTGCGTTGTTGAGCTAGCGGACGCGCACCAGCCAGTCGGCCGCAACCCAGCCCTCAGCCTCGGCGGCGTCGCGCACCTGCAGCCAGGTGAAGCCGTCGGCATCGGTGGGCCCGCCGATGATGGTGACTTCGGCTCCCTCCTGCAGCACCTTAAGCGCTATGGCGTTGACGCTCGCGTCGGCGCGCATGTTGAGACCGCGGCCCGCCGTGTCGGACACGACGGCGACCGCCCCAGCCACGAGCTCATCCGAGGGTGTCGGCGTGGGTGTCGGTTCATCAGGCTCGGCAGGAGCGTCCGTCGCGGCCTGAGTCGGCTCCGTGGTCGGAGCGGTGGTGGGAGTCACCGGCGCGGCAGTGGCCGTGGCCTCGGTGGTGCGCACGGCGGCCACCAACGTGGTGGGCCGAGCGGTGGGCAAGAGCGTGGCCGTGGCCTCGGGCGAGGCTCCTTGTGAGCGCCCGCGCACCAGCATGATTCCCAGTATCACAACCGCCAGCAGCACCACAATGGGGACGGCAGCGATGGCGATGGCCTGCAAGTTGCGGCGATCGGCTCTCAAGGTGCGCCGGGTGCGCGGCGGCCCCTGATCCGGATCCATTTCCGAGAACTCCTGTGGAGACATAGAATTGACCTCACGTGGTGATGACGTAGGGCATGACCGGATGTGCCGAGGCCATGATACCACATAAGGCGTGCAATATCGATGCCGA
>JAAYAV010000066.1 GCA_012719195.1 Anaerolineae bacterium
CTCCTTCAGCTCGGCGGCGCAGTGCTTGAGGGTGCTCTGCACCACTGCGGTGACGAACTCCTCCATCACGTCCATGTTGCCCGCCAGGTCCACCCAGGCCATCTCCGGCTCCACCATCCAGAACTCGGTGAGGTGGCGACGGGTCTTGCTCTTCTCGGCGCGGAAGGTGGGCCCGAAGGCGTAGACCTTGCCCAGGGCCATGGCGTTGGCCTCGTTGTAGAGCTGGCCGCTCTGGGTGAGGTAGGCGGCCGTCTCGAAGTACTCCAGCCCGAAGAGGGTGGTGGTACCCTCGCAGGCCGACGGGGTGATCACCGGTGTGTCGGCGTTGATGAAGCCGTGGGTGTCGAAGTACTCGCGGATGGCGCGGATGATGTGCGCCCGCACCCGCAGGATCGCCGCCTGGGTGGGCGTGCGCACCCAGAGGTGGCGCCACTCCATCAGGAAGTCTACGCCATGCTCCTTGGGCTGGATGGGGTATTCCAGCGCCTGCTGGGCCACCTGCAGATCGGCCACGTCCAGCTCGAACCCGCCCGGCGCGCGGTCATCCTGGCGGACCTGTCCGCGCACCATCAGCGAAGACTCCTGCGTCAGTGCCGCCGCGGCATCGAAGGCCTCCGGCGAGACGTTCTTCTTGAAGACGACGGCCTGAATAACGCCGCTGCCGTCGCGCACCTGAAGGAACTGGAGGCGGCCCTTGTCGGTACGGTTGTAGAGCCAGCCCTTGATGACGACCTCTTCGCCCACGTGCTCCGCGACGTCGCGGATGTACGTCTGCTTGTCCATGTGTGACCCTGCTCCTTCTGACCTGGCGGCTATGCCGGGCATTATAGCACGCGGGGGGAGGGGATTCACCGCAGAGGACGCGGAGGTCGCAGAGAAGAGGATTGGGGGGAGGATCCAGAGGAAGCTAGACTGTAGTTCTCCTCTGAAACGGCTCGTCTTCTCCCTGTTCTCTGCGTCCTCTATGGTTTCGCCTCCTTCCCCTCCCGCTGGTAGCATCGCACGTGGCAAGGCTAGAATGGGGTCAGAGACGGTCCTGACCCGGCAAGGAGCAGAGATGACGCCGAGAGAAAGAATCCTGGCGGCCCTTAACCACGAGATCCCCGACCACACCCCCACCTACGGCTGGTTCCACCACGAGGTGCAGCAGCGCCTGAAGGAGCACTACCGCACCGACAACTGGGCGGACGTGCTCCAGGAACTGGGCATCGAGGGCTGGGGCGGCCTCACGCCGCGCATCGCCCGCCCGGACTACGAGGCTCGCGCCGAACTCCGGCCGGGACCGCTCCCGGGACGGCCCGTCGTATGGTTGGACGACCGCACCTATGAGGACCCCTGGGGCATCAAGTACCGCATCGGCGAGGGCGGCTGGTACACCGAGTGGATGGCGGGCCCGCTAGAGAACGCCCAAACCGTGGCCGACATTGAGGCCTATCCTTGGCCCACCGTGGACGACATCGTCGAGCCGGAGGACTACGCCGGCAAGGTGGCGGAGATGAAGCGGCAGCAGCTCTTCGTCGCCGCCGGCGTCGGCAACCCCTACCGCGACTCCTGGGAGCTGCGCGGTATGGACAACCTGCTGGCGGACTACCTCCTCAACCGAGACTTGCTCGAGGCCATGTACGAGCACTTCTACACCCTCTACGGCGAGATCTGCCTGCGCGCCACCCGGGCGGGCGTGGATCAGATCGGCGTCACCGGGGACTTCGCCATGCAGGACCGCATCATCATGGGCCCCAAGTCCTGGCGCGAGGTGGACAAGCCCCATCTAGCCAAGCTCATCGCCGACTGCCGCGCCATCAACCCGGATGTCTTCTTCCACATCCACTGCGACGGGACCATCATGGACGTCATGGACGACCTGGTGGAGATCGGCTTCAATGTGATCAATCCGGTGCAGCCGGAGTGCATGGACCCGGTGGAAGTGAAGCAGCGCTGGGGCGACAAGATCACTATCCATGGCGGCATCAGCCTGCAGCAGACCCTGCCCAACGGCACCCCGGAAGAGGTGCGCGAGGAAGTGCTGCACCTGATCCGCAAGTGCGGGTACAACGGCGGCCTGGTGGTCTTCCCGTCCAATGTGATCCAGCCGGACACGACGGTGGAGAACATCATCGCCTGCTTCCACGC
>JAAYAV010000440.1 GCA_012719195.1 Anaerolineae bacterium
CTCAACGGCCTCCCCTTTGTTGTGCCTATCCCTTGACGCCGCTGATCACCACGCCCTGGATGAAGTAGCGTTGGGCGGCGAAGAAGAGCAGCAGCACCGGCAGCATGACGAGCAGCGAGGCGGCCATGAGCAGGTGCCAGCGCTGGACGCCGTAGCCGCCGTAGCCCTGGATGATCCGCAGGCCCAGGCTCAATGTGTAGTTCTTGGTGCTGTTGAGGTAGATGAGCGGGCCCATGAAGTCGTTCCAGTGCCCGAGGAACGAGAAGATGGCCGCCGTGATGAGGACCGGGCGCGACAAGGGGATGATGATCCGGCTGTAGATCCCGGCCGTACTGCAGCCATCGATCTTGGCGGCATCGTCCATCTCCAGCGGCACCGTCATCATGAACTGGCGGAACAGGAAGATGGTGAAGGCGCCACCGCCGAAGAACGCGGGGACCGTGAGCGGCAGAAGGCTGTCGACCCAGCCGAGCTCCTTGAAGAGAATGAACACCGGTATCATGGTGACCTGAGAGGGGAGCATCATAGTAGCCAGAACGATCATGAAGAGCACGTCTCGTCCCCACCAGCGTAGGCGGGCGAAGCTGAACGCCACCATGCTCGCCGAGAGCAACTGCCCGAACATGGACACGAAGGTTATGATCACCGTGTTCTTGAGGAAGACGAGCATAGGCGCATAGGGGAGCGTCACCGCTTCGCGGAAGTTGGTCCACACGAAGGGATCGGGGATCCACTCCGGCGGGAACTTGAGAACGTCGCCGGGCTCCTTGAGCGCCGTAGAGACCATCCACACGAACGGTATCATCAGGAAGAAGGCGCCGATGACGAGCGCGATGTAGGTGAAGGTGCGCGTTAGGCCGGTGGTGAGCTTCTTGCTGGCAAAGAGTGAGCCGGACATCTCTGTATGCGCCCCCTTAGCCTAACCGCGCCGTAGCTCGCCCTCGTAGTAGACCCAGGCCGACGAAGACCGGATCACCACCAGGGTGAGGGCGAGAATGTAGATGAACAGCACCCATGCCAGAGCGGCGGCGTACCCCATTTTCAGCCACACGAAGGCGTTGTTGTACAGGTGGAGCATATAGAAGTGGGTCGCCTTCTGCGGCCCGCCTCCCGTCATGATGAACGCCTGCGTGAACGTCTGAAGCGCTCCAATGATGCCCATGACGAGGTTGAAGAAGATCACTGGGGAGACCATGGGGACGGTCACGGTCAGGAAGCGGCGCCAAGGGCCGGCCCCGTCTATCTCGGCCGCCTCATAGAGCTGACTCGGTACCCCCTGCAGGCCGGCGAGGTTGATGATCATCCCCCCACCAACACCCCAGAGGCTCATGATAATCAGCGCCGGCAGTGCCCATGCTGGGTCTAGCAGCCACCGCGGTCCCTGGATGCCCAGGAGGTCCAGGAGCCAGTTGGCGAGGCCGAAGTCGGTGTTGAAGATCCACTGCCAGAGAAGGGCCACCGCTACGCCTGAGATCACCGCCGGCATGTAGTAGACGGTACGCCAGACGGTGACGCCCCTAATCGGCTGGTTGAGGAGAATGGCCAAGAAGAAGCCCACGCTGAGGTTGAGGGGAATCGAAACCACCGCGTAGACGGTGGTGACCTTGAGGGCCTGGCCGATGATCTTGTCCCCGCTGAGCATGGTCTGGTAGTTCTCGAGGCCGATCCAGACCGGCGGACTGATGACGGGGAAGTCGGTGAAGCTGTAATAGATCGACGCTATCATGGGGCCCAAGGTGAATATGAGGAAGCCCAAGATCCATGGAGAGGCCCACAGCCAGCCGGTGATGTTCTCCCGCCGGCGCGACCTCACGACCCTGCTGCCGAGTGTGCTCTGACTTGCTGCAACGGCCTGGTTCATCAGTCTAACTCGCTCCTCTACAGGCGTTGGAGCCACCGGGTATCCGGCCCCGCGAATCCCTTCGGGGGCCGGATTGTAGCCGCGGTGCGGCGAGCTGTCTAGGCTATCCGAACAAGTCGTTGACAGCAGCGGCCATATTCGTGAGGCCTTCCTGTACGGAGACGCGGCCTTCCGATATTTCGGTCTGCCACTCGGTGGTGGGGTCCATCATCTCGCCCCACGTGACGGTGCGGTGGGTGGGGAGCGGTGTAGTCCATTCTCCCATTCTCACCGCGGCGGCTCGGTTGGAGGGACCGATGGCCGGGTCGCCATAGTACTGCTCCGAGGAGTCCATGCGGACTACCGGCCCCTCGCCTCCGCCCTGGGCCAACCGATCCTGTGAATCCTTGCTCACCAGAGCGGACATCAGGCCCCAGGCTTGGTCCTTGGCCTTGCCGTCGCGGTTCATGACGATGCCGACGATGTTGGACGTTCCGCCTCGTTCCCCGGTGTTGGGGGACTTGGGCAGGATGGCGATGTTGTAGGTGAAGTCGGTGAGCTGCTCGTTGAGGGTGTTCATCACCCAGCTGCCGCCGGGAAGCATAGCGACCTTGCCGGTCATGAACATGGAGCGAGTACCCTCGGCCTGAAGCGCCTCTGAGCTGGGTGATACCTTGTCCTCCAGCAGCATGTCGGTCAGCAGCTGCCAGGCCTCGACAGAAGGCGGCTCGTCGATGATGCACTTGGTGGCTTCCGCGTTCAGGAAGTCGCCGCCGTTGCCGCGCACGAAGTTGAGCCACCCGCTCTGGATGCCTTCTTGCGTTGAGACACCCCACATGGTAGTGCTGTCCCCCTCGCGCTGAGTGAGGGTATTGGCATACTCTCTCCACTGGATCCAGTCGAAGTCATCCTCCATGTCGGCCGGCAGGGTCAGCCCCATCTCCTTGATGTAGTCCTCGTTGTAGTACAGGACGGTAGTGCCGTACATCACCGGCAGGCCGTACCACTTGCCCTCGAACTTGTAGAAGTCGATGGCGGCCGGCGCGCCGTTGGCGATGAAGTCTTGGGTGACTTCGTCGGCATCTACGTAACTGGAGATGTCGGGCAGGGTGCCCTTGCTGATCCAGGACCAATAGTTGACGCTGTTCATGAAGTAGACATCGGGGCCCGCTCCTCCGGCCAGAGCCGTCTGGAGCTTGGTCCAGTAGTCGGCGGGGGCCTCCGCCACCACCTTCACCTCCGGGTTAGCGTCGGTGAACGCCTCTGCGACGGGGTTGATCCACACAAGAGGGTCTGGGTACCAGATCCAGACCGATAGATCGGCCGGCGGAAGTCCGGCAGCGGCCGGTGCTTCGCCTTGCGGCGCGGTGGCCTCGGCGGCGGGCGCCGCCGGCGCTTCGGAGCCGCCGCACGCGGCCAGGCCGGCGGCACCTAGGGCTCCCAGCCCCAGAATACCGGTGCTACGGATGAAACCACGACGACTCAGATCCCTACCCATCTCGTTTCCCCCATCTCTACTGCGAGGGTGACCCGATCGGGCCGCCGTTGCGGCGGCCAAACAGGCCACAGGGCGGATAGGCCGCTACGGGCGGGTGACGCCCGTCCGGGATAGTGGCTGCGTCGCGCAGGATGGCAACGGGCCCAGCCGCGGCTGGAAACACCTGAACGCTGTCGAACGCTGGGCCCAGCAGGCCGGTATGAAAGCGAAGCGAGAGAGGCCGATGCAGTCAGGGCGAGGCGGAAGCAGTCGTTCTGAGGCGCACACTGAACCCGGCGTGGCTTCCGCAGATACCAGCCTTGGCCTCGATGAGGAGGCTCGCGGGATAGCCGAACGCTGGCGTAGGCAGAGGCGCCTGGACACGGAGTGGGTCACGGTGCACCAGCCTACCTTGCTCAGTGTGCGGATCTCGGTGATGCCGCACCGCTCATCTGACCGCGAATCCTACTAAGACTATACCTAGTGTAGCGGCGGTTGTCAATCGTCTCTGCGGAGGACTGGGAG
>JAAYAV010000441.1 GCA_012719195.1 Anaerolineae bacterium
CCGTCCAGATGGAGGCCGCTCCCGGGGTTGACGTTGCCCCCGGTCATGGCGGTGGTGTTGTTGTCCATGATGACCACGGTGGTGGCGGCGCCGGCGGCGACCACGTCCACCAGCCCGGTGATGCCGGAGTGGTAGAAGGTGCCATCGCCGATGACGGCGACCACGCGTCCCCTGTAACCCGCCATCTCCATGCCCAGGGCGGTGCCGATGCTGGCCCCCATGCAGGTGCAGGTGTCCATGGCACTGAGGGGCGGCAGGGCGCCCAGGGTGTAGCAGCCGATGTCGCCGGTAACAATGACCCGCTCCCGAGGGATGCGGGTGCCCTCCGGGGCAGCGGCCAGATCCGGGGGCACGTACATACGCGACAGGGCATGGAAGGTCGTCCGGTGGGGACAGCCGGCGCAGAGCACCGGCGGGCGCGGCGGCAGGGGAAGCGGTGCCGGCGCAACCGGAGCGGGGGCCGGCCCGGGGACCAGGCCGTGCTCGACGGCGCGCGCCCGCACGACGGCCGCGCTCAACTCGCCGATGTTGGGCAAGACGTCCTTGCCGTGGATGCGCTTTCCGGCCAGCGGAGGCAGAGCGCGGATCTGCTCCTCCAGGAACGGATCCAGTTCCTCCACCACCAACAGCATCTCTACGCCCGCGGCGAACTCCGTCACCAGACGGTTGGGGAAGGGATAGGGCATGCCGAGCTTGAGAATGGACGCCTCGGGGAAGGCCTCCCGCGCGTACTGGTAGGCCACTCCGTCGGCGACGATCCCCAGGCGGCGGTCCTGCCAGAGGACGTGGTTGATTGGGCTGGACTCGGCATACTCGCGCAGCCGCCCGAGCCGCTCCTCCAGGGCCAGGCGTCGCCGGCGGGCGTTGGCGGGGAGCATCACGTACTTGGTCGGATCGGGCACGAAGCGACGGGCGCTGCCTGGCT
Organism: Anaerolineae bacterium; assembly: GCA_012719195.1. Taxonomy (GTDB): domain Bacteria; phylum Chloroflexota; class Anaerolineae; order DRVO01; family DRVO01; genus Ch71. The sequence continues at coordinate 926 of JAAYAV010000441.1, forward strand.
CACTGACCTCGAAGGCGTCCTCGGCCATCTCCACCACCGACTGGGAATGGGAGACGCGGCCGGTGGTGCGCAGGACGACCGGTGTGTCGAACTCCTCGCTGAGCTGGAGGGCGACGGCCACCATGTCGAAGCACTCCTGGCTGTCGGAGGGCTCGAGCAGGGGGACCTTGGCGAACTTGGCGTAGTTGCGGTTGTCTTGTTCGCCCTGGGAAGAGTCCATGCCCGGGTCGTCGGCGCAGATGAGCACCAGCCCGGCGTTGGTGCCGGTGTAGGCGGCGGCGAAGAAGGGGTCGGCGGCCACGTTGAGGCCGACGTGCTTCATGGTAACCATGGTGCGCGCGCCGCCCAGCGCCGCCCCCGCGCCCACCTCCAGGGCTACCTTCTCGTTGACTGACCACTCGGCGGAGACGCCCGGGTAGCGAGCGAAATGCTCCAGGATCTCGGTGCTGGGCGTGCCCGGGTAGCCGGTAGCGATGGTCACGCCGGCAGCGCGGGCTCCCAGGGCCAGGGCCTCGTTGCCGAGAAGGAGGCGCTTCATAGGCCGCCTCCATAGGGGCGCAAGAAGGACGGGCCCATACGGCCCGCCGAATCGGTCAGCATGGCATTACCTTTCCACTTGTCTGGGGGACTAGAGATCCCTGAGTACGTCGACCGCGCGGTCAACGTCGTCGGTCTTGAGGACCACCACGGCCTTGTCTCCGACCCGCTGACTGTAGGCGTACACGTAACCGACGTTGATGCCGGCGTCGGCGAGGGGCTGCACCACGCGGTTGGCGAGGGCGCCGGGCTCGTCGGGCAGTTCCACGCGCAGCACGTCGGTGGTGGCGGCGGTCAGGCCGGCAGCCTGAATGGCGGCGATGGCCTCATCCACATCGGCGACGATGGCGCGCGCGATCCCGAAGTCTGCCGTATCCGCGACGGAGAGGGCCTGCAAGTTCACGCCCGCGTCGGCGAAGACCTGGAGCAACTGAAGCAGCCGGCCCGGTCGGTTCTCGAGAAAGACTGAGATCTGAGTTACCTTCATCATCTCGACTCCTCTTCCCTGAGGGGCTTCGGTAGTGGCGGCGGATCTCCGGCCGCCTAGCTCTGGTAGACGTCGCGGCGGTCGATCACCCGCTTGGCCTTGCCCTCACTCCTCTGGATGGAGCGCGGCTCCACCAGCTTAACGCGGGCGTTGATCCCGAGCACTTCGTGGATCTCGTGGCGCAGGCGGGCCTCCAGCGCTTCCAGTTGCCGCACTTCGTCCGCGAAGGCCTCTTCAGATACCTCGACCCACACTTCCAGGTCGTCCAGCGTCTTCTGGCGGTCCACGATGATCTGATAGTGGGGCTGAACACCCTTCACCTGCAACAGCACCGCCTCCACCTGGGAGGGGAACACGTTGATGCCGCGAACGATGATCATGTCGTCGGTGCGGCCGCTGATCTTGTCCATCCGTACCATGGTCCG
>JAAYAV010000067.1 GCA_012719195.1 Anaerolineae bacterium
CAGCCGAGGCGGCGATGGCCCGGGCTATGCTGTGCTCGGAGTCGGCCTCCACCGCCGCCGCCAGACCCAGCGCCTCTTCGGGGCTGAGGTCCTGTCCTGCGGACCGGTAGGCCACCACTCGGCGTTCGCCCAGCGTAAGCGTGCCCGTCTTGTCGAACACCACCGTGTCCACCCCTCGGGCCCGCTCGAGCGCCAGGCGGTCGCGCACTAGGATCCCCGCCCGGGCCGCCACCGTGGTGGAGATAGCTACCACCAGTGGCACCGCCAGCCCCAGGGCATGCGGGCAAGCGATCACGAGCACGGTGGCCACGCGCGCGAGCACCTCGGTGCGGAACCCTATGGCGATTGTCCAGGCGACCGCGGTGATGGCGGCTACCCCGATCGCCACGTAGAATAGCCAACCTGCGGCCCGGTCGGCCAGTACTTGCGTGCGCGACTGGCTTGTCTGAGCTTCGCGTACCAACCGCATGATGCCGGCTAGCGCCGTGGCGTCTCCCACTGCCGTGACTCTGACCCGCAGGCTGCCGTCGCCGTTTATTGACCCGGCTATCACCTTCGACGTTGCCTCTTTGGGGACCGGGGACGACTCGCCCGTGATCATGGACTCGTCTACTGCGGAGGCCCCTGAGTCCACCGTTCCGTCGGCCGGGATGGCTGCGCCTGGTCTGACAAGTACGAGGTCGTCCAGCGCCAGTGTGGCGGCGCTCACGGTAGACACCTGACCTTTCTCCTCTATCCTCTCTGCGGTGTCTGGCAGCAACCGGCCTAGCTCATCGAGGGCGGCGGAGGCGCCGCGGACGCTGCGCATCTCGAGCCAGTGGCCAAGGAGCATGATGTCAATCAGGGTTACCAGTTCCCAGAAGAAGGTCTCGCCCAGGCGGAAGAAGTAGGCGGCCAGGCTGTAAAGGAGGGCGACGGAAATGGCCAGGCTGATGAGGGTCATCATGCCTGGGCGGCGCTGGCGTATCTCCGGGCGGGCCAGTTGCAGGAAGGGCAGACCACCGTAGATGAAGATCACCAGGGAGAGGACGGTTACGGCGAGTTCGCTGCCGGGGAAAGGGGGAGGTCGTAGCCCGAGCCAGTTCTGCAGGCTGGGACTGTAGAGCAGGACGGGCAACGACAAGAGGAGGCATACCCAGAAGCGCCGGCGGAAGAGCTCCTCATGACCGCTGTGGTCTTCGTGCGACTGGTGGTCGCCGCCGTGGTCCGCGTGTTCAGTGGAGGGAGGCGCCTCGACGTGGACGTGCGCCTCGGTCACTGTCTGGGACGGCTCTGTTTGGGCGCCGTGGTGGTCGTGGTCGGTGCTGGAACTGTGATTCTGGGACATGATGCCATGCCTCTTATTGCGCGTAACGCTAACGATAGGTCGAATTGTGGATCAGAGAACGATCCGATCATCAGTGCCATAGCTGGCTGTGGTCGCACTCTAGACTAGGTAGAGTAGCGATGTCCACTGCGGGCGAGGGGTGGGCTGTTTGTCTTGCCGGGCCTAGTCAGGGGCGGTATACTCAAGCTCGTCAGGGCGTGCGGGAGTAGCTCAGTGGTAGAGCTCCTGCCTTCCAAGCAGGTTGTCGCGGGTTCGAGTCCCGTCTCCCGCTCCAGAAAGAGGGGTTGCGCACAGCGTAACCCCTCGCTGTTTTCGCGACCTATCGCCCGGCTGGAATCCGCGATCCGGTCGCAGCGCCAGACGAACGGCTGGCTTCCAAGGGCTCCGGTTCAGGCGCAGCCGACGGCAGGCGACCGACCCACTCGGGCCCGGCAGGAGCCGGTGACCGACGGTCGAGTCCTGCGGTGGTTCCGCTGCCGGCGCTCACGGGGCGTCCTCCAAACCTATGCCGCCTGGCGCACCTCTCCCGGCCGACTCTGCGGCCCGGCCGCGAGGCAGGCGACAGCCCGGAGTAGCGGCCGGCATGGCGCCGGCGCTAACCCCAGCCGAACAGACGCTCGGCGTTCCGATGCAGGATGTTGTGGCGATCCTCATCGCTGATGCGGGCGCAGAGTACGCACCCGATGGCGTACTGCGGATCGAACCAGGGTAGGTCCTCACCGTACAGCACCTTCTGCGAGCCGACCTGACGGACCATGCGCTCGATGATACCGTTGACGTGGTAGGCGGCGCAGAGCTCGAGGTAGACATTGTCGTGCCGACGCGCCACGTCTAGCGCCAGATCCCATTCGCCGTAGCCGGAGTGTCCCATGAGGAAGGTGGCCCGCGGGTGCCTCGCCGCTACCTCGCTCCACAGGGCCGGACCATCGAAAGGGCTGTGGCCCCAGGTGTGCATGAGTACGGGGAGCTCATGCTCGTCGGCATACTCCAGCGCCGGAGCGTAGTTGGGACTGGTGATCGGCTGGCGGTGGTAGTCCGACAGCAGTTTGAGGCCCACGAAACCCGGTGAGCGGGCGAACTCCTCGAGCGACGCTTCCAGGGCACTAGGGTAGTTGGGGTTGATGCACCAGTAACCGGCGAAGCGGTTTGGATGGGTGGAGATGACCTCGGCAAGCAGGGCGTGCCCGCGGCTTGGCTCGATGAGGGCCGCGTGTGGTGCACAGACAGCGCGGACCATACCCGCCCGGTCCATCATCTTGAGCATGCTGTCCGCCTCACCCCGTCCCGGGAAGTATATGCCCATGTAGGGTCCGTAGTGAGCATGGGCCGAGATGACCGGGACGGCTTCCGCCTTTCCGTGCGCCAGGTACTGCTGCCACAGTTGAGAGGGATTGCTCACAGTCTGACCTCCCGCAGCAGGCGCGTTAGGTTCCCGGAGCCGATCAGTTCCTTGTGCTCGTTCGGGATGTCCGCGTTCAGCAGATTGAGTACCGGGCCACCCATGGGGACTTCGGGGTAATGAGTCCCGAACAGGAGCCGGTCCGCGCCGTATCGGCGGCAGAAGTCCTCGAGGCCACGGCCCTGCTCGTAGGTGGAGATGTCTAGGTACAGTTTCGCGTAACGCTCGATCAGGGGCCGGAAGTAGCGGTCCTGCCCCCAGACCGATTGCTCGGTCGCCACCAGGGTCAGGCGCGGGAACTGGCCCAACAGAGTGTCGACCAGCTGCCAACCGAGATGGGTGGCGGCATGGCCCGCGAGCCCAGGGACGGCCTCCGTCAGCGGGAGGAAGAGGGGTATGTCGTGTTCGACGAATTCCTCGAACACGCTGCCGAACGTGGTCGCATTGAGAAGGTACTTGTTGCGGGCCGGCAGCGCCCAGAGCGCCCGTACGCCCGCTCGTGCCATGTCGGACAGCAAGGCATCCACCGAACTGCCCTGCTCCCCCGTCTGCGGGGGTAGTAGCATCCAGGCGGGGTGGAGACGCACATGCCCCTGCGCCTCCTTCACCACCAGCTCGTTCCCCACCAGAGGCGAGTCGCACCACTGGGCCGCACAGGTCACGAGGGCCTCGTCGACGTTGCAGAAGTCCATCTCGGCAATGAGCTCATCCGGCGTGGCAGCATATCGAGGCGGCGGAACGTCTGCCACCCCGAATGAGGCGTTGCAGTCATACAGCTTGATCATGCCCTCTCCCAGAAGCTGACTGAGCGAGATGGAGCGTAGGCCCCTATCCCTTTAGCGCGCCTACCGTCAGGCCCTCGATGAAGTAGCGCTGCAGGAAGGAGAACGCTACCACGAGCGGCACCACACTGACGACTGCGGCGGCACTAGTGGCGCCGTAGTTGACCTGGAACTCCGTGCGTAGGAGCGCCAGGCCGAGGGGCAGGGTGTAGAGCCCCTTGGAGTTCACGATGATAAGGGGCCAGATGAGTGAGTTCCAGCTCCCGGTGAAGGATAGGATGGCCAGCGTGGCCAGACCGGGCTTGGCGAGCGGCAGTATCACTCGGGTGAAGACCTGCAGTTCGGAGGCCCCATCAATCAGGGCGGCCTGCTCCAGTTCGGACGGGAGCGTCTCGATGAACTGGCGCAGGAGGAAGACACCCATGGCCCCGCCAATGCCTGGCAGGATCAGCCCCCCGTAGGTGTTAACCAGGCCCAGTTGGTTCGTTACCAGGAACGCAGGCACCAGCATCAGGGCGCTCGGTATCATCAGAGTGGCCATCAACACCATGAAGAGCACCCGTTTGCCGTAGAAGTCCTTCTTCGCGAAGGTGTACCCCGCCATGGAACATACGAGCAGGGTGCCCAGTGTGGAGAGGGCAGCGACAACGGCGCTGTTCAGGAACCAGCGAGCAAAGGGCATGGTGCTGAAGATGTCGCGGAAGTTCTCCAACGTGGGGTTCTCGGGGATCAGCCGGGGCGGGATCGACACGAGCGTGTATGTCTCTTTGAACGCCGTGCCGAAGATGAACAGGTAGGGGCCGATCATGAATATCACGAGAAGCGCCAGCAGGGAGTAGACCAGCACAACCTGCGGGACGAGGCTCAGAGAGCGCAGCCAAGCCCTGCTCCCCGTCCTCGCGGCCTTGGGCCTAGGCATACTCGACCTCCCTTCCAAGGACTCGCATCTGCACGTAAGAGATGGGCGCGATGATGAGCAGCAGGACCACGCCCATGGCCGCTGCCAGTCCCAGCTGACTGTACCGGAAGGCGTGGTTGTAGATGTACCAGACCATGGTCGCGGTCGAGTGCATCGGGCCTCCCTGGGTGAGCACAAACACCGTGTCAAAGAGCTGGAAGGCCCAGATGGTACCCATCACCACTGAGAACAGGATCACCGGCCGCATGAGGGGAATGGTGATCTTGGTTGCCACCTGCCACGATGTGGCCCCGTCGATGGTGGCGGCCTCCTTGAGCTCCTTGGGGACACCCACCAGGGAGGCGATGAAAAGGATGACATGGAAGCCTATGCCTCGCCACCACTCGATTAGGGCGATCGACAGGAGAGCCAGCTGGGGGTTTGCCAGGAAGAGTACGTCACCAATCCCGAGGGCCGAGAGGATGTAGCTGAATATGCCGAACCGGGGAGCGAGTATGTAGCTCCATATCTGAGCCGCTGCCGCCGGAGCCGCTAGTATGGGGAAGTAGACCAGCGCGCGAAAGAAGTCGCGGCCCCGAACCACGCGGTTGGTGATCAGGAAGGCGAGCCCAAGAGCGGAAGTCACGGCAACGGGCACGATCACGGCGACGTACTTGACCGTGTTCAGCAGCACCGTGCGGGTGATGGTGTCTCTCGGTAGCTGGGCGAAGTTCCGGAGCCCGACGAATGTCTTGGGTCCGGTCAGCAGGCCATCCTGGAGCGACAACCAGAGGGCCCAGAAGAAGGGGATGGCCGTGAAGATGATGAACAGGATGAAGAAGGGACTCAGGAAGGCATAGGCCACCAGGTTTCGTCTCACGGTAGTGGTGATCCTGCGCTTCGCGCTACCGCTCCGGAGCCGCGGGCGAGTACCGGCGGTGCCTTCACCTTCAGCCGTCGAGGAATTCACTGGATGCACCTCATACGAGCACTCGCGTGCCTGGTTTCCGAATGATGGCCACGAAGGCTGGATCGACACCGCACGCCCAGGTAATCGCCGGGCGTGCGGTGTCTTGCTTCATGATGGAGCCGCTAGCTGGAGTGGTACTCAGACAGGATGTCGTTGACCTTCTGAGCGCACTCCTTCATCGCCTGCTCAGCCGTCAGCTCACCGAGCTGGATCGCCTCGGTGTAAGTGGTGGCGAGGTCAGTGAACTTGAAGTACCACTCAGTGGAAGGCCAGAAGACGTGGAACTGGCGCGCTTCCTCTGCCACGGAGAGCACCGGATCATCCTGGTAAACAAAGACCGACTTGGCGGCGGTGCTGAAGCCAAGACAGCCGACCCAGGACTTGAGGGCATCGGGCGTTACCAGCCATTCCAGGAGAGTCCACGACTCGGGCACGTGCTTCGATGCCTGAGCGATGGCCAGCATACCCACCCCGCCATAGGCGGCCCGACCCATCGGCTCAGGTGCCGGCCCCTTCGGTATCGGCGCGGACCCCAGTGGGAAGTCCGGCTTCTCGGACCGGATGGAGTTGGCCGTGGGGCTCTGTGCTGTGATCATGCCGATGTAGCCGTCGCGGAAGTATCCGGTCGCTCCCGGCTCCTCGCCGGCTATGGGAGCCGGCTGCGATACCTCGTACTCGAACAGCAGGTCGGCCATGAACTGGAACCCGGCGATAGACTCCGGCGAGTCCGCGATGCACTCGGTCAGGTCGGCGTTGAACCAGTCGCCACCCCAGCGGCGACCCCACTGGCCCACTTCGTGGTAGCCGCGAGGATCGCAGGAGTAGCCATAGGTGTCGTCCCCGAGCTCGGTGATCTTCTGGGCGGCGACGAGGAAGTCGTCCATCGTATCCGGAGGCACCTCAGGATCGAGCCCGGCCTGCTCGAAAAGGTCCTTGTTGTAGAACATGCAGGACCCGCCCTCGATCCAAGGCATGGCATAGTTCTTGCCCTCGAAGTCGGCGCAGGTCCAGGCAAGGTCGAGGATGTAATCCTTGTCGAAGCCGGACTGAGCCATGAGGTCGTCGAGAGGGAGGATGTTGCCCGCCTTGACGAAGGTGGGGAAGGACTCAGTCTGGTAGCTCAGATCAGGGGGCTGGCCGGAGGCAAAGGCCGAAGTGAACTTCTCGTTGTAACCGTCCCAGGGTACTTCCTGGAACTCCACCTTGATCTCGGGGTGCTCGGCCATGAAGGTCTCAAGCGTGGGTCCGGCGCACAGCGTCGTCTCATCTCCGGCTGCCTTGTGGGGCCCCTTCCACATGTTGAGGGTCACGGTCTCCGCCACTGCGGCGGGGGCTGTGGTCGCCGCCGCCTCTGGTGCACCCGGCTCCTGGCTGGCCGGGGTCGCGGCGCAGGCGGCGATCGCCGCGGACGCCAGTGTCAGGCCCCCGACAGCGCCCATTCTGCCTAGGAACGCACGACGTGAAATGCTTGCAGCCATCTTCTCCCTCCTACCTAGGTGTGGCGACAGCAGTGCCGCCCGCGGGCTGTTGGGCTGGGTGCCGAACAGCGTTGTCGGTTTCCGGCAGGATGATATGGGTAGCGCTCACAGGAGCGCGGCGGCTACCTGGCGTCCGCCCAGGCCGTTGGGCCCGGTTGCGGCCTTGAGGGCGACTAGGTCCGGATAGGTCCGGCCTGAGCCGGGGTGCTCTCGACGAAGGCATCGTGACGCCGCGGTGACAGAATGGGTTGTTCGGTTCGACGCCCGCTAAGGGGAGTGGCAACCTCTTCGTCGCCCATCACAGCACCGCTGGGAGCGAACGAGGGATCGTAGTCCGGGCGAGCGGCATGGCCATCGTGGGAGGCGAGACAGGTTCTGGTTGGGGGCATCGACACGGACCGAGCTCCTCGCCCTGTCAGTTGCACTCAGTCCCAGTTGGGCTAAGATGAGTAGAGGTCACCGGCCGGCTCCAGACGCTGTTCACTATAGTCCGCGCGACGGGCAGGCAACAAGGCTTCGGGTGACATGCTGGTGTCGCCCGGTGACAGGCGAGTGCCACGGAAGTGACAGAGGCGGTGCCATGACCGGCGGCGAGATGCCAGCGGACTTCCCCCAACAGGTGCGGGATGTCCTCGCTCACTTGTACGATACAGCCCACCTCCAGCGACACCACCTGCTGTCGTACCTCGTTCCTGCTGACTTGGCCGAACCGCGGAGCCGGGCCCAGTACCTGCGTGAGACGGTGATACAGGCCATTACCGCCCTCAAGCCCCCTCCCGGCGTCTCGCCACATCACCCCGCCTACAGGCCCTATACCATCCTACGCGGCCGGTACGTCGAGGCTAGCAGCAGCGAGGATCTTCAGGAGAAGCTTGCCATCGGTCGCCGCCAGTTCTTTCGGGAGCAACGGAAGGCCATCGAAAGCATCGCGAGCGTCCTCTGGGAGAGACGTCTGCGCCTCAGCCGGGCTACCTCGGCCAACTACGCTCAGATTCTGGAGGACGAACTGGAGCAGCTCGGCCTCCAGAATCAGACAGTCTCGCTGGAGGGCATTCTTCGGGAGGCGATGGCGGCGGTGGCCAGCCTGGCAGCTGGGCGTAACGTCAGCGTGGTTCTTGATGCCTGGGAGAGTCCGGAGGCCCGCGTCGATGGAGCCGTCTGCCGGCAACTTCTGATAAGCCTGATGGCGTCGCTGGTGCAGCAGACGCTCGGCTCGAGTCTTGAGGTCCGGCTGGGCAGGCAGGGACGCTGGGCGGTGATGGGTTGCCGCATTGTGGCACCGACCGACTCCGGCGTGGAGGCGGTCCTGCTCACCCCAGGCCGGTTGGCGCATCACCTGGGCGGGCAGCTCACCGTGGTGCCGGACGAGCAGGGGTTCCTGGTGGAACTGCGCTTACCGGTGGTACAGGACGAGACCGTCGCCATCGTGGATGACAACCCCAGGACATTGCGGCTGTTCGAGCGCTACCTGGAGCCGTACCACTACCGGCCCGTCCTCATTCAGAACAGCTCCCGGGCCTTGGCGGAGATTCGGGCCCTAGAGCCGGACGCGGTGGTGCTTGACATAATGATGAGAGAGACCGATGGCTGGGCCATACTACAGTCGTTGCGGACGGACCCCGCCACGAGAGACATCCCGGTGCTAGTCTGCTCGGTGCTGAACGATGCCGAGTTAGCACAGTCGCTGGGAGCCAGTGCCTACGTGCGCAAGCCCGTCAGCCAGGCGGAGCTGGTGCGGGCTCTGGATCAGGTCCGCCAGGCTCGAGATAGCGGGCAGGGAAGGCTTCACACACCACCGTCAGCCACCGCGTGATCTCGTTGGCGGTGAAGTGGGTGGCGCGGCGCACCTGGATTAGGCCCGAGCCGAGATCGGCCATGTCCTGAGCGAAGCTCCGGGCGGTGATGGCGATGGCGGGCACCTCCCGTCCACCGGGGCGTTGGTGCAGCTCGTGTAGCACCCCCAGGCCGTCGACCCCGGGCAGGATCAGGTCGAGCAAGATGGCATCGGGGGCCTGATCAAGTAGGCGGATTGCCTCGAGTCCGTCGTAGGCCAGGTCTATCTCCAGATCGTGCTTCCGGGCCCGTAGGGCGCGCTCGACCAGCCTCCCAACTCCCGGGTCGTCATCCACGACGAGGAGCCGGCGGGCGTCGGGTGCGACCTGCTCCAGACTGTCGAGCAGGTGCTGCGTCGCGAAGGGCTTCATGAGAGTACTCGCGAAACCCTGAGAGGCCGCCAGGGTCTGCTCCAGCGGCCAGGAGCAGGTTATCACCGGCAGCCGCAGCTCGCCCGCGCCGGCAGCGATCTCCTCTTCGACGCCGGGGCGATCGGGCACGGCATTCTCGGGCAAGACGATGGCATCTGCCTTGGTGTGCTGGGCGGTGGCCAGCAACTCGGTGTGGTCGGCGACCTCGATGACCTGCACGCCCGACAGGTGGCGGGACAGCAGTCGCGCGAACTCCGGTGGCCGAGAGAGAACCACCAATCGGTGTGCCGCCTCAGGTTTGGAGGCTGGATAGCGCCAGTCGTGGGGCAGCCCGCTGGGCTGCAAGGCCGGAGAGGCACGATCGGGCAGTGGGATGGTGAAGTGGAAGGCACTTCCCTTACCGACCTCGCTCTCGGCCCAGATGTGTCCCCCGTGCAGCCGGACGAACTGCCGGCACAGAGCCAGCCCCAGTCCGGTGCCGGCGTACTTGCGCCGCAGCGAACCGTCCACCTGGTGGAATTCCTGGAAGATCTCGCTGAGCTGCCCCTCGGTCATCCCGATGCCGGTGTCGGTCACGATGACCTCGATGATCTCCGGCGTAGTCCGCGCTTCGACGGTGATACTGCCGGCGTCGGTGAAGCGGACGGCGTTGTTGAGGAGATTCAGCAGTATCTGGCGGATCCGGGTTGGGTCGGCGTACACAGCGGGCAGGTCATCGGGAAGCTTGAGGCGCAGAGCGAGGGAGCCGTCGCGCAGCAGGCTCTTGGCCGTCTCCACCGTGTCCTGGATGAGGGGGGCCAGGTCGATGCGCTCCTTGTTCACCGGTAGGCGAGCCGCCTCGATCTGGGCCAGATCCAGGACATCGTCGATCAGGCGCAGGAGGTGGGTGGCGCTTTCGTAGATCTCGGCGACGTCTCCCCGGAGTTCCGGCGTCCAGGTCACTCCTTCGTAGTTATCCGGCGACATGTGCATCATCTGCGAGAAGCCGACGATCAGATGCAGGGGCGTCCGCAGTTCGTGGCTGATGTTGGCGGCGAACTGGCTCTTCAGCTGACGGGCGTGCTCTGACTCTTCCCGCGCCTCCGCTAGGTCGTAGGTCGTCCGCCGAAGTAGCAGGTTGGCGTCGGCTAGGTCTTTGAGCGTGCGGTTCAGTTTGCCGCGCTGGATCTGCAGCTCTCGCGTGGTGTGCCAAGCCTCCTCGTACCCCTGGAGGGCCCAGGAGAGGACCGAATGCAGGTTCCGCGACGTGAGCCACGAGATGGTGGCGTTGGCCCAGCAAAGGACGACGGCACCGAGTAGGAGCGGTTCCGGCCACGGCTCGGGGAGTATCCACCAGACCGCTCCGATCAAGGCGCTGCTTACGGCCGCGGTCACGAACGTCGGCGCCAAGCCGGGCAGGAGGGTGGCGCTGCTGATCGCCACGAGGAGAGCGAACGGTGCCGGCTGGCTCCGCTCAACCAACAGGGCGACGGCGGCGACGATGATGGCGCCACTAACGAGTAGGAACCGGCGTAGCCCAAGGGGACGGCTGACCACCACAACCAGCGTCCCGAGGATGCCGATGCTCAGAGGCACGGCTAGGGGTGTGGCCTCCACCCGTGGATGGGTCGAGAGAAGCTGCCCCACCGTCCAGGCGTACCCGGCGATGACGGCTACCCAGCCGATGGTGTCGAGCGCCGACTGCTGGAGACTGGCCAGTTCGCCGGCCCAGTTGGCCTGGCGAATCGGGAAAGGACGATCCGGCTCGAACTCCTTGTACACCATGTCGGTCACTCTCCCTCGGATCTACCGGTCAGCATAGGCGATGCTACGGGGAGGTGCCAGCGATCAGCCGGGCTCGACCCCGGCCGCGTCTCAGTCACCGAAGCAACGCCCCGATGTCGGCGTATAGTGGGCGCCGCCCCTGTATCCGGAGGGTACCTCGTTCGGCTCTGCCGGTCCTGCTCGGCTTGATCCTGCTCTCTCCTCCTGCCATAATCGCCACGGTGCGCCGGAATCGACCGACGCGCCGGCATACAAGATCGCGAAAGCAGGGAGGCCCGGACTATGCCTAGCAGCGCTCTCGAGAGCCTGGCTCGGTGCAGCGAGGACACGGAAATCTGGTTCGACTCGTCACCTCTCATCTACCGGCAGTGGGCCGAGGACTTCATCGCCCGGCGGGATGAGAGCGAGGCCGCGGCACTGGGCGCTGCTCTTGCGGCGCTCTACGACGCAAGCGACCCAGCCGCCGGGTATCTGCGCGGCAGCACTACCAACCAACCCCTTGCCCTACAGGCGCTGGACTCGCTCTGGCCCGAGTTCGAGGCCTGGGTGCACGCCCGCGCCCGGAGCAGCGGTGCGAGCGCGACGGAGGTCGCCTGGGACACGTTCAAGGAGGTGGCGCGCCGCGGCTCCGAGATGCTCATGCCCGTTTTCTCGGCATCCGGGAAGAGGTACGGCCACATCTGCGCCCAGGTGGATCCTCGTGTCAGCCACGACACGGACGCCATGGTGGAGCAGGCCGTTGAGCTCCACGCCCAGAACCCTAACGTCATGATCAAGATGCCGGGAACGGCGGAGGGCATCGCCGGGGTGGAGCGCCTGGCCGCACTCGGGGTCTCCACCAATCTCACCCTTGCCTACACCCTTTCCCAGTTGCTGGCCCTGGCGGAGGCGGCTGAGGCCGGCTACCGGCAGGCGCTTGCCGCCGGTAGGGACCTGTCCGGCTGGCGATCCTGCTGCACCATGATGCTGGGGCGCTTCGAGGACCATCCGGAGTTCAAGCGTCAGGCGGTCGAAGCTGGCTTCGAGCTGAGTGAGACCGACCTCCGTTGGGCGGGGGTGGCGGTGCTGAAGAAGGCATACCGCCTCTACCAGGAGCGTGGGTACCACACCAAGCTGCTGGCGGCGTCCATGCGGGTTGGTCCCAAGGAAGACGGCCGTACCCGGATCTGGCATCTGGACAAGTTCGCCGGCGGGGACATGGTTCTGACCATCTTCCCGAACATCATCGAAGAGTTCATGGCCGCCTATGCCGGCGAGACCATAGTCCCGCAGATCGACGATCCTGTGCCCGGCGCCGTGGTGGACCGGCTGCGGAGAACGGCCTACTTCCGCCAGGCCTACGACGAGGGCGGCCTGGCTCCGGACGAGTTCGCCTCCTATCCGCCCCTGGTGGCTACGGCGGAAGGGTTCGTGAAGGCCATGAACGACTTCGAGCAGCGGGTGGTGACGGCGGTCGACGCCGCGCGGGCATAGTGGCGCTGCCGCCAAGGGGTGTACAGGAGGACCGGTGAAGTACGAGGAGATGCGGCCCGACCAGATCAACGCTGTCCTGCGAGAGACTCCCCTGGCCTATCTGGTTTGGGGCGCGCACGAGTGGCACGGGGCACACAACCCCACCGGGCTGGACACGCTCAAGGCCTACCACATGACGCTGGATCTGTGCCGGGAGACGGGAGGAGTGGTGCTGCCGCCGGTCTACTGCGGCTACCAGACCATGAAGCCTTGGGGCGGCTTCAGCCACACCCTCGAGTTCTCCAAGGCCCTGGTCACCCAGTATGTGTACGAGCACCTCGAGAACCTCTACGAGGAGGGCTTCAAGGCGATCGTCCTGGTGATGGGGCACTACGGGTCAAAGCACGTCGAGGCCGTCAAGGAGGGGGTGGCCCGCTTCACCGAGAGGCACCGATTGCCCCGGGTGCTGGCCATCACCGACTACGAGCCCGCGTCTTGGGTTGACGTTAGGGGCGGTGACCACGCTGGGAAGAATGAGACCTCGCTGCTCCTGCATTATCGGCCCGATCTCGTCGATCTCAGTCGCCTACCCGAGGGTGCGCTGGACTCCGGCCGTGAGGGGTGCACCGCCGACGCCAAGGAGGCGACTGCCGATCACGGCGCTAGGCTGGCGCGCCTATTTGTGGAGCAGGCCGCACCCCGGGTTCGCGCTCTCCTTGGCGAGGCGGTGGAGGGTTGGCCGGCCCACATCTCGCGCGGCGAATGACACTGCCCCTGTGGCCGGCTGTTGACATACTCTCGAAAGCATATTAGGATACTAGGGAATCTCAGGGTACACGCGTGCCCTATCGGAGGCGCCTATGCCAGTTAAGGAGATCGTCGAGCGGGTTCATTCCGTGGGAGTGGTGGACTGGGATCGCCGTCTCTTCGACGCGCTCATCCCACTGCCCGATGGCACGAGCTACAACTCCTACCTGGTTCAGGGGTCGCAGAA
>JAAYAV010000442.1 GCA_012719195.1 Anaerolineae bacterium
AGTGGCGACGACTGGATTTGAACCAGTGACCAAGGGCTTATGAGTCCCCTGCTCTACCACTGAGCTACGTCGCCATCAGCAAGGGAGATGGCGACGGCCATCTCCCTTGTCGTACCAGGTAGCGGGGGTTGGATTCGAACCAACGACCTCCGGGTTATGAGCCCGACGAGCTGCCACTGCTCTACCCCGCGACGCATTTATGAGTATATGCCGACTCCCTCGCCGTGTCAAATCCAGTCTACGGCAGTAGTCGCTCCAGCAGGTTCTGCCTTTCCGGCGTGGCGGTGGCGGTCGGCTCCAGCGTCGGTACCGGGGTAGGCGTCGCCACCAGCACCACCAGCACCTCTCCCGGCCGGGACATGCGCAGGCGGGAGCGTGCCGCCGCTTCCACATAGGCGGCTGTCTGGACGTAGCCCTTCTGCTCCAGCAACTCGTCCTTGAGCGCCTGGGCCGTGACCCGCTCGGCGATCACCGTCTGCTCGGTGTGGAGCCACTGCTGGCGCAGCGACGACTGGCGCCCGTACTCCACCCCCAGGGGAATGGTCATGAGGGCCATCACCACCATGATGGCCGTGGCCAGTCGAGACGTTCTTCTACGGCTGCCCAGAGTCATTGACCGCCCCCAGAAATGCTAAAGCCCCAGACATGGCCTGGGGCTTACACTGGTGCCGAAGGTGGGATTTGAACCCACACGAGCTAATGCTCACAGCGCCCTGAACGCTGCGTGTCTGCCGTTCCACCACTTCGGCTTCACCGCACCGCTATGATAGCAATGGCCCCTCAGGCTGTCAACTCCCGCCCCGGCCCGCGCACTGCGCCCGCCCCTCAGGTGCACCGCGCGCCCACCGACTCCAGCGAACATCGGGAGGCCTGCAGGGGACATCCACTGCAGTTTCCGTGCCAAGAGGCGCGGGTGCCTAGCCGGCGTCTATTCCCGTCCGTCGCACCCGGACCTTGCGGTAGTTCACGTACCACTCGTTGATGCTTTGGAAGCGGTTGCTGGGCGACACCATGGGGCCTAGCTCCACCCCGCTGACGTCCACGTCCACGGCATAGGTGTAGACGGGGTAGTACAGCGGCAGGCCGGGCAACTCCTCGGCGACGATCGCCTGGAAGCGATGATACATGCCGGTCCGGATGGACTGATCCCAGGTGCGGCGAGCCTGCTCAAGCAGCTCGTCCGCCTCCCGATTCACGTAACCGGCGTAGTTCTGTCCCACACCTCCGCTCTGGGAGCTGTGCCAGAGGACATATGGATCCGGATCCCCGCCGAGCGACAACTCCACCACCGCCGCGTCGAACTCGCCCGTCGCCAGGCGTCCGGAGACCAGGTCGTTGAAGCCGATCGCCGTCACCTGGGCGGAGACGCCGATCTCGCTCCAATGCCGCGCCACCTCACGGGCCACTGCCAGCGACTGTCGATCGTCGGTCACCAGCAGTTCCAGGGCCAACGACTGACCATCCTTTGACCTGATGCCGTCGCCGTCTTCATCCACCCAGCCGAGCGCCTCCAGGCGGTCCCGCGCCTGCGCCGGATCATGCTCGACCGTCGGCCCCTGCGGGTCCAGTGCCCAAGAGCAGGACGAGTACGGGGAATGGGCCACCAGCCCGCGCCCCTCCAGCACCGTGCCCACCAGCGTTCGCCGATCCAGACCCAGCTGGAGCGCCTGGCGCATCTCGGCCTCGCCCAGAAACGGTGCTGTGGTGCTTTCCAGGTCCAGAATCACCATTACCATGCGAGCCAGTGGCGCCGAATAGAGGTTGAGATCGCGGTCGGCAGTGATCCCGGCCAGGTAATCCGCCGTAAGGCCGCCCACCCCCATCACCTCTCCGCGCCCATGGGCGCGAAGAGCCTCGCCCGGGTCCCGGTAGAAGCGGAACTCGATCCCGTCCAGGTAGGGACGCTCCAGCCCGTAGTAGTCGGGATTGACCTGCAGCACCACATGAGAGAAGTCGCTCTCCTCGATGACGAAAGGCCCCGACCCCACCGGCAGCCGGTTGAACTCCGCCTGCGTCAGCTCCGCCACCGGGACGCCGCGCAACAGGTGGGACGGCAGTATGCCGAGATCGGTCGCGGCTAGGAAGGGCCCGTAGGCCTCCGGCAACCTAAACTGCACCACTCGGGGGCTGACCTCGGTCACCTCGACGTCGGCCCAGAAGCGGGCCAGGGCGGGCAGGCCGGGGAACTCCGGGCTCTGCACCACGCCGACGGTGAACAACACGTCGTCCGCCACCACCGGCACTCCGTCGTGCCAGAGAGCGTCGGGGCGGATGGTGAAGGTGTACTCGCGGCCGTCGGAGGACACTTCCCAGGACTCGGCCAGATTGGGCAGAACGTTGCCGCAGCCGTCCAGGCGCGTGAGCCCGCTGAAGACCAGCGAGACGATATCCTCGTCGACCTGGTTGCCTTGGCTGAGGACGGGATTGAGGAAACGAGGGCTGCCGGCCACCCCTTCCACGTAGGTACCGCCGCTGGCAGCTACCAGAACCGTGTCATAGGCACCGGCTGACTGAAGCAGGACAGCCGCCACCAGAAGCACGCCCACCCCCGCCAGCACGACGTGCCAGCGCAGCCGGGACTGCGGCGACCGTTTGGACCTTAGCTCACCCACTCCGGCCTAGAAGGACGGCCTCGTCGCCAGCACGTTGAGGAAGCCGAAGATCAGGAAGGCGATGCCCAGGCCGATGGTGGCCTCATAGAGAGTCTTCTCTAGGCCCCGGCGCGTCCGGTAGAGAGAGGAGTCCCCGCCGAACATGCTGCCTAGCCCACCGGTACGCGCCTGCAACACCACCAGCGCGGCCACGGCGGCCGAAATGAGTATCTGGATCACCTGTAGGAAGGGCGCCAATCCGATAAGGAACTGCTGCATCCGGGGATGCCTCCTGGAGAGATCCCGCTCATTATAGGGGTCGCCCGGCGTCTCCGGCAACCTGTCGCCGCGACTTGGCCCGGCGGGGCGGCCGTCGCGCCCTACTTGCCCACCGGTTCTGCCCGGCTATACTCACCCTCAGCCGCGGGCGCGTCATCCTCTGGAGGGCGGTTAATGGACTCCCGACCACATCTCTCCGTGGTTGTTCCCGTATACAACGAAGAGCGCTGCATCGCCGAGAACCTCCGCGGAGTGCTGGAGTACCTTGCCGCCCAGCCGTACACCTCCGAGGTCATCGTGGTGGACGACGGCAGCCGCGACAACACCGCCTCTCTGGTTGAGCAGATCGCGGCGACGGCCCCCAGCCTTCGTCTCATCCGCAACGACCACCGGGGCAAGGCCTTTGCCGTCCGTACCGGCGTGCTCGCTTCGGCGGGCGAACACGTGCTCTTCGCCGACGCCGACATGGCCACCCCCATTCACCAGACGGCCAAGCTGCTCTCCGCGCTCGAGGACGGGAACCAGGTCGCCATCGGCTCCCGAGAGGGCTACGGCGCCCGCCGCTACAACGAGCCCTGGATGCGTCACTTCATGGGCCGCGTCTTCAACCTCGTGGTGCGAATCCTGGTGATGGGGCAGCACCGCGACACCCAGTGCGGCTTCAAGGCCTTCACCCGAGCCGCCGCCCAGGACATCTTCCACTCCGTACGCCTCTACGGCCCCTCCGCTCCCGTGCTGGATGCCCCCCTGGTGACCGGCTTCGACGTGGAACTGCTGTACCTCGCTCACCTGAAGGACTACCGCGTGGTGGACCTACCGGTGGAGTGGCACTATGGCCCGGGCAGCAAGGTCAGCCCGCTGCGCGACTCCTGGCGGAACTTCCGCGACGTGCTCCGCGTGCGCTATAACGCCATGCGCGGGCTCTACGGTTAGCCTATACCTTCTTCTGCTTCCAGCCCCCGCGGTAGAACCAGAAGGCCATAGCTAGCGAGTTGGCGATGCTGGCCAGGCCCCAGCCCACCCAAACACCGTCCAGCCCCAGCGGAGTCAGTCGCGACAGCGCCAGACCCACCGGCACCTGGATACCCCAAAGGGTGAAGAGGTTCACCATCATCGCCGGCACGGTGTTGCCTGCCCCGTCCAGCGCCCTGCCCATGACCACGCCGACGGCGCTGAAGGCGTAGCCGATCGCGACAATGCGAATGGCGCGCACTGCCACCGCCGCTACGTCCTCAGTGCAGTGGAACCACGTCGCCACCACGGGCGCCTGCCACGCGAGCAGTGCCATCGCCACCACCATGAAGGCGAGACTGGCTCCGGAGATGATCCAGGCGCTCCGCTCCGCCCGCTCCGGCCTCCGCGCACCCAGGTTCTGCCCCACGAGCGTCCCGGCGGCATTGCCCATCCCAAAGCCCGGGGTGAGGAGCATCACCGTCAGACGGGTAGCGACACCGTACCCGGCGATGGCTGCCGTCCCGAACGGGGCGACAACGGCTATCATCGCCACTCGGGACGAACTACGCAGGACCGCCTGCACGGCGCTAGGCAGGCCAACGGTCACCATGGTCCGGATGACCGTCCAGTCGGGCGCCAGATGGCCCCAGAGCATCTGGAAGCGCGCCCGCCCGGCCGTCAGCAGGCCCAGGCCCACGACGACGACAATCAGCTGGGCGAACACCGTCGAGAGCGCCGCCCCCGCCACGCCCAGCGGCGGCAGCCCTGCCACCCCGCGAACCAGGACCGGCAGAAGCGCCAGGTTTGTCAGGTTGCCCACGAGCGCCAGCCACAGGGCCTCTCTGGCGTTACCCGCCCCGCGCAGCACGGAGCTCAGCACCAGTGCCACCACGATGACCGGAAGGCCAAGAAAGGTAAGCCGGAGATAGAGGACCGCCGGCGGGAGCACGTCCTGGTCCGCGCCGAGGATCTGCACCAGCGGCGCCGAGGTCAGCCAGCCTACCGCCCCCAGAACCACGCCCAGCACTGTCGCGAACATCAGCGCCTGCGTGGCGGCATGACTGGCGGCGGCGTGGTCCTTCTCGCCGATTCGCCGGGCCACCACTGCCGCCCCGCCCACGCCAAGGCCCATCGCTAGGCTCGTCAGCACCCAGCGCACGCTCCCGCTGAGAGAAACGGCGGCCAGCGCGCTCGAGCCGAGGTACCCCATGAAGTAGAGCTCGGCGATCTGGAACACGTTCGACACCGTCATCTCTAGCGTCATCGGCACCGCAAGGCGCCAGATCCCGCGGGACAGGCTGCCAGTGGTGTAATCGGGGGCGCGTCGAGCTACTGCTGCTGCTCCATTGGGCATGATCGCTCCACTGGTTGAGGTGTGGCTTCGAGGGCGGTTGGCCGCGGTCACCGGTGGGAATCATACCAGCGACTACACGACAATGTCATTCTGCCCGTTCGCGGCCCCAATGGCGCGATGAGTCGCGCGCACGGGAATGATGTTTTGTCTGTAGTGCTGCGCATGGCTACACTAGGTTGATTGCGGCACCAGGGAGCCGAGTTAGTGGCCGACCTAGAAAGCATCGTCCAGCCGCTCCGCAAGCTGCTGGAGGCCAAGAGTGGGGTCCGTGACAACACCCTCACCCGTTCGCGCGAGCTGATTCGACTGTGCGCGAACTCCATCCGCGCCACCCATCGAACCGAGTTCGAGACCGCGCGCGGCCTGCTGGCACAGGCACGTGAACTGGGCGGGCAGATGCAGGCCGACATTGCCGACCACCCCGACCTCTACTACACCGGCTACACCCAGGACGCCCTTAAGGAATACGCTGAAGCCTGCATCACCCTGGCGGTAGTGACGGACGCCCCCATTCCAGACGCCCAGGCTCTGGGCGTGGAACCGGCCGCGTACCTCAACGGGCTGGCCGAAGCCATGGGCGAGATGCGCCGCCATGCCCTCGACCTGATACGTCAGGACCAGGTGGACCGCGCCGAAGCCGTGCTCGCGATAATGGACGAGGCGTACTGGCAGCTGGTTACCGTGGACTTCCCCGACGCCATCACCGGACACCTCCGACGCAACACCGACATGGTGCGCGGCGTTCTGGAGCGCACCCGAGCCGACCTAACCACCTCGCAGGAGCAACTACGCCTGCGTCAAGCCATCAGTCGCTTTGAGGCCACGCTGCATGCCGACTCAGACTAAGCCCATCGTCCTTATCGCGTCGCTTCTGCTGGTCGCCCTGGTGGCGGTCCAGATCACTGCCGGAGCCACCGAGTCCCAGGCGCAAGCCCTGGCGCTGGATGCCACTGCCACCGCCATCGCCCTCACACCTACCCCCACAGCGACGGCGACAGCTACTCCTTTGGCGACTCCGACAACCACGCCCACCAGCACCAGAACGCCCCGGCCGGCGCCCACAGCGACACCGACAGCGACTCCTCTTCCAACGCCCGAACTGACCGAGGAAGCGCAGAACGGCAAAGCGATCTACATCGATCAAGACTTGCAGACCATGTTCATCTACGAGGACGGCGCACTTGTGCGCGCGATGCCGGTGAGCACCGGCAAGGCGCGCCAAGACAGCTTCACTCCCGCTTGGGAGGGCCGCGTGGGGCACTACGTCGGCACCTTCACCTCTTTCGGCACCACTCAGGATGAGGGCTGGTACTTGTTCATGGCCGACGGGGGCATCCTTATCCACGGCGCCCCGTACTTGGTCGAGAATGGTGTCAAGGTGTACCAGGAGTTGGACGCGCTCGGCGCCTACCCGGCCAGCCATGGCTGCATCCGCGTGTCACCGGAGGACGCCAAGTGGTTCACCGCCTGGGGCCCCCAGGGCGCGCATTGCGTCATCAACGAACTACCGCAGCGCTTCTGGGGGATACCGGCACAAGGGGCCGGCTAGAGGTCCGACCCCGCACAGTCGCACTCGCACAGAGGCCGCCGGCAGCACCGGCGGCCTCTTGTCATTCGCGTCACCGCTTCCTTACTGACCCTGGTACCGCGACTGATGGGGATGTAGCACCAGCAAGCCCTCGGGCGCCGGCCGCAGACGAGGGTCCACTTCCAGCTCGTTCATCACCGCCTGCGCCCCAGGCACCGCGCGCGCTATGCTTTCGGCAACGCGCGACTCATCGCGGTTGGCCACGATCCCCTGCAGCGTCACAGTGCCGCGGCTGACAGCTACGTCTATGGCCCGCAGATGCGTTCGTGGGTCCTGGGCTAGGGCGGCCGTAACCGCCGCGGCCACCCCGCTGTCGATAGTGAGGCGGTTGTCCACCCCGACGACGCCTTCAATCTGGCGCACGGCCTCGTCGGCCGCCCGCTTGGTATCGAGGTCGTAGGCGGGGCCGGCAATAGCAACTACGCCGCCCTCAACGCTTATGTCTAGTTCGCCGACGGGGCAGCCGACACTGGCTAGGCGGCCGCGCACCTCCTCGACGATGGCGGCGTCGGGCCGGGGCGTGTAGCGGGTGAGCGTCGCCCACTGCTCGCGGTCCAGGTTGAGCTCTAGGTCGCCTCCGTGGGCAGAGCTAACCAACTCAGCCGGCACTACCATTCCGAGACCGCCCTCGCCCTCGCTGCTGACCACAAGATGGGTGATTTCGCCCGTCTCGTCGTCGGCCAGCACGTGATCCACTACGGCGACGCTGCTGTCGCCCAGGCGTACTGGCGTCCCCCGGCCAACGGCGCCGCGCGCCTCCGGCCAGGTACGTACCCAGCGGCGCGTCACGGCGGCGGCCAGGGCGGGCCGCGATCCCTCGGCCGAGCCGTAGCGGCGCAGCCAGTAGAGTGCTCCGCCCGCTGGCATTCCCGATACACTCATATCGCAGACCTCAAACTCGGTGGACCGGAACGCCCTCTGGGCCGCCAAGTCCTCGGAATCCATATCCATCATGATGCCGCCGCCGTCGTCCACGCGCACTACCAGTGAGCGCGGCAACACGACGCTAACTTCATCGCCCTGCAACGCCACCACCAGATCACTCACCTCACCGGTGTGGCGGTCCAGCACTACCTGGGACAGACGGCCTAGGCGGCCGCTCCTGCTCCTCACTTCGCTGCCTATCTTCAGCTCGGTCATCGCTAACCTCCTTGTGAAGACCGACCGCAGCTTATAACACTAGTCTTGTATATTATACGCGAGCATGCGGGCTCCGGTCAAGAGCCCCGCCGAAGTCGTCCTTGCGGGGGCTCAGGCTGGCCCTTTGGGGGGATGCTACCAGACGCGGCAGAGGAAGCCTTTGAGGTACGACGACTCGGGGAAGGAAAGGAGAACCGGGTGGTCAGGTGCTTGCGACAGCGGCTCCAGGATCTGGACGTCCCGGTCTGCGTCCACCGCCGCCCCGAACACCACCTTCTGGAAGAGGTCGGCCGATACCAGGCCGGAACAAGAGAAGGTGGCGAGAACGCCACCGGGCCGCAGGAGGGCCATGCCGAGCAGGTTGATGTCCTTGTAGCCCCGGGTGGCCCCCTGGACCTGCCGTGTGTTCTGGGCGAACTTGGGCGGGTCGAGCACAACCACATCGAATAGGCGGCCCGCGTCCCGGTAGCGGCGCAGCACCTGAAACACGTCGCCCGCCACTTCCTCGCGGCGCTGCGCGGGCAGATCGTTGCGGAGCAGGTTACGCCGCCCGGCGGCTAACGCGGACGCGGAGGTGTCCACATCGGTGACGGAGCGCGCTCCCGCTCGCAGTGCATGGACGCCAAACCCTCCCGTGTAGGCGAAGGCATTCAGCACCTCGGCCCCAGTACAGTGCCGGGCCACCACCCCGCGGTTGCGGCTCTGGTCCAGGTAGAGCCCCGTCTTGTGGCCCGACCGGACGTCGACCTCGAACGCGAGGCCGTCCTCCGAGACGGTCAGCGTCGCGGGCTCCGGTCCGCAGACCGGCTCGACACGGCTCTCCATCCCCTCCAGCCGGCGCGTGTCGGCATCGCTGCGTTCGTAGACGCTCAGGCGACCCCAGGTCCCCAGTTGCGGCACCGCCTCCGGCGTGATCACTTGCGGCAGCAGTTCGTATAGCACCTGCCGTCGGACCTCGATCCCCAAGGTTAGCGCCTGAACCACCAGTACCGCCTCGGCGGAGCCGCGATCGACGTACAGGTCGGCTACCAGGCCAGGCAGGCCGTCTGACTCGGCGTTGATCAGCCGCGCTGAGCTGCTGTTCCAGGCCGGCAGCCGCCGGCGTCCTTCCACTGCCCGCTGCATCCGCGCGCGCCAGAAGCCGGCATCGAGGGGCTGATCCTGGTCCCAGGTGAGCAGTCGGACCTGGATCTGGGAGCGGGCGTTGTAGTACCCGCGGGCCAGCCAGCGGCCGTCCGCGGCCAGCACGTCGACGTCGCCACCGTGCTCAGCCTCCACGCGAGCGAGCGCTCCGCTGAACAGCCACGGGTGCCGGTTTATGACGCTCTTCTCCCGCCCGGGCTTCAGTCTCGCCGTTCCCATCTCAGGCATCGCGCACCTCCAGCACCAGCACCCCGCCAATGACCAGCAGAGCGCCGAGAACCTGCAGCCCAACGAGCAACTCACCCAGCACCAGATAGGCCAGAAGCGCTGCCACCACCGGCTCCGACAGCCCGAGAATGCTGGCCACGCTGACCGGCAGCCGAGTGAGCGCGCCCAAGTACATGAGGTAGGAGAGCATGATGCCCAGCGACATACCCCCCAGTTCCAGCCACCCCTGCAAAGGCATGCTCGGCACCAGGTCGGGCGAAATCTGCGCCAATCCCAGGAAGACGGTGCCGAAGGCGAAGGCGTAGAAAAGGTTGGTCATCTCCGAGTACAGGCGACCCGCCTTCTTGCCCAGCAGGTCGCGCCCGGCCTGGAAGAGCCCGACTGACAGCGCTACCGCGATGCCGAAGACGGTCAGGGTGGAGCTGCCCAGGTCATAGACCTGCGAGACGAGGAGGCAGCCCCCCAGTGCCATGACGAGCGACATGGCCTTGCGCCTGGTGATCGGCTCGCCGAACAGCGGCCGCGAGAGGAGAACGGTGAACACGGGCGCGCTGTAGGCCATCACCGTTGCCACCGTCACCCCGTTGAGGTTGACGGACGTCCCCCAGGAGGCGTTATTGAGGGTGATGCCCACGAAGCCGAAGAGAACCAGGAAGGGCAGGTGCTTCCGCTGCACGCGGAGCCCGCCCCAGGTATCGCCCAGCCGCCGCCCGCGCACGACCAAGAGGCACAACAGGACGGAAGAGACGATGAGGCCGCGCCAGAACATGAGGCCGGTGGGATGGAGGGGGTAGGTATCCAACAGGCGGCCCAACCATACGGTGCAGATGCCCCAACCGGCTCCGTAGCCCAGTCCCATAAGCACGCCCAACATCCGCCTCCGGCCAGCCGTCGCTGTCTCGGCCGGTACCCCGATGGCCGCGCTCACCTCCGCTCCACTCGCACCACCAGAACCTCAGTGGTGCCGTCCGTCACCCGCGCCCGGTGGTCGACGTGGTACCCCGGTAGCCAGAGGGTGCCGGCGTCACCGACAAGGATGGGGTACGCCGACCGGTAGGCGGCCGGGATCTTGAGGTTGATCATCAGCTCGTTGATCTTCTTGCTGCGGCCGCCCAGCCCCAGAGGCTGCATGCGCTCGCCCTCGCGTCGCGACCGCAGCTCCAGCCGCTCGCCACAGACCGCCCCGTCCAGATAGGCGGTCCAGCGGTGCTCCCTCGTCAGAGCGTCATCTGCCAGCGCGCCTCGCGGCCGGGTCTCCGTCAGCACCTTCCACCCGGCCGCCATTAGCGCCTCTCCCGGCACCGGCAGCGCAACGCTGGTCAGGCCCTCCGGCAGCTGTGGGTACTCGTCGCCTGGCCGGCCCGCCTGCTCGACGTCACCAATGGAGAAGGTGTCATAGCCGACGCTGAGCAGCAGCCCCTGGGGCAAACCGGCCTTGACTCCCGCCCCGTCAGCATTCTGCACCGCCTCCACCGCCTGCTCCACGTGGATCCAGTCTATGTTGCGCAGCGGCGGCCGCAGATGGGAGATGGCCCGCCGGATCAGCGCTCGCCGCACACTCAGGTGCAACGATCGGAATGCCTCCAGGTCGAAGACCACCTCCGTCTCAGCCTGGGCCCTCACCGCCCGCTCCCAGGCCCGCTCTACCTCCGCGACGAGGTAGTCGTGGTCGGCGGCCAGCACCTCAGCCGTGCGTCGGACCACCGCCCGCAGGTTGGGGTTGTAGGTTTCCAGGTAAGGGATGAGTTCCTGTCGTAGGCGGTTGCGGTAGTAGGTGGTGTCCAGATTGGAGCGATCGAACCGCGGCCGCAGGTCGTGCTCGGCACAGTAGGCTTCGATCAGGCTCCGCGGCGCGTGGAGCAGCGGTCGCACTAGCCGCACCACCGCCGGCACTCTGGCACCCTCGCCGACCCGGAGGCCGGCCAGCGGCGTGGACGGTACCATGCCCCGCAGGCCGCCCAGCCCCGATCCGCGCAGGAAGTGCATCAGCACCGTCTCCACCTGGTCGTCGGCGTTATGACCGACGGCAACCGTGGCTGCCCCCGCCTGACCGGCCGTCCGGCCCAGGAAGGCATAACGCACTTGGCGCGCTGCCTCCTCCATCGCCACCCCCCGCCGCCGCGCCACCTCGCCCACGTCCGCCGCCTCCACCGTCAGCGGTACGCCCCAGCGCCGGCAGATCTCCCGCACGAAGGCCTCGTCCGCGTCCGATTCCTCACCGCGGAGCCGGTGGTTCAGGTGAGCGGCGTGCACCGTCAGCTCCCACTCCGGGGCCAGTCGCCCCAGCAGGTGCAGCAAGGCCAGAGAGTCGGGCCCGCCGGAGAACCCCACCACGGTAACGCTTCCGGGCGGGAAAAGGAGGTGCTGCGCTGCCGTGCGGCGCACCACCTCCTCCAAACTCTGGGCAGGCAGGATGCCGGCCCCCACCGTCATCTAGAACCCCTCGAGTCGACTCAGATCGGCGATACCGGTCGCCAGCGCCGACACGTGCTGGACCAGCGCCAGTCGATTCCGCCGCTCCGACGGATCATCCGCCATCACCAACACCTCATCAAAGAACCGGGTGATCGTCGGCGTCAGGCTCTGGAGCGCCGTGAGCAAGTCGTCAACTCCACTCCCCGGCCCGATGCCGGCGCCGTGGCTCAGGAAGGCCTCATGGAGCTCATGCGCCGCCGCCGCACCCAGGTCGTCGGGGTGAAGTTCCAGGTCGCCCTCCAAGTCCCGCACGATGCGCCGGCAGCGGCCGTAG
>JAAYAV010000443.1 GCA_012719195.1 Anaerolineae bacterium
GAGGCGACCACCTGCGAGGTGTCGTGGACGGCGGTGCCCAGGAAGAGCCCCACCCGCACCGGGTCCAACCCGAAGAGGGTGTGCGCCAAGTAGGGATAGAGGAAGGTGGCCAGGGCCCCGAAGATGGTGATGTCGGCGGCGGCGTAGGCTACCTCCTCGTCATCGGCCTCGATGCAGGGGGCGGTGGCGACGATGGCGGAGAGGCCGCAGATGCCGGTGCCGACGGCGATGAGCGTCCCGAGGCGCTCGGGCAGCTTCAGCCAGCGGGCGAAGAGGCCACCGAACACCAGTCCGGCGGTGATGCAGAGGGCGACGACGGGCACGCCGTAGACACCCACGCGCGCCACGTCCAGCAGGCTGAGACGGATGCCGAGCAGGATGATGCCCAGGCGCAACACCTTGCGGACACTGAACTGCACCCCCGGGCGCAGCCGTGCCGGCAGGGGGGCGAGGTTGGCCACCAGCATGCCAACGATGATGGCGACCATGATGGGCGAGATCGGGCTTTGCGCGAAGCCCAGGACGCGGGTGCCGATCAGGTCGGCGAGAACTGACCCCAGGGCAGCGACCGTGACGGCCGCGAGCACACCCGGTATGAGCCCGTGGGCAGCCGCGAGGGGCACACCCAGGAGGGCATCCGCGAGGGCGGAGGTCGACCTATGTAGCCTGGATGGCATGAGGATGCTCCCGATTGTGGCTGTCAGTCACCGAGGCGAATCGTCGCCGGAGTGCCCGCTGGTACTCGACGGCAGGATGGCCGAGGAGCAGGATCAGGCCCGGCTTGTTGGCTACCGGTACGCCGTACTTGGCCTTGAGGGCCTTGGTGTAGCCGACGAGGTAGCCCACGGTGCCGATCATGCAGGTGCCGAGCCCCAGAGATTCGGCGGCCAGCATGGCATAGGTGGCGGCGATGGTGCTGTCGGCGGGATCGGCGTAGGGAGAGAGGTGAAACAGAAGAGCCGCGGGCGCGTCATAGAGCAGCCAGTCCTCGCCTGCTCGCCGCTTCTCCACTATCAGCCGCAAGGCCGGGACCATGAAGGTGGTGGCCGACTCGTAGAAGGCCTTGCCGATGAACGGACGGGCGAGCTTGAGCAAGGGAGGCCGGGCCCATTTGAGCCAACCCTCCATGACGCGGACGCAGTCCTCGGCGAGCTCCTGCACCCGCTCCCGGCCCTGGAAGACCACGACGCCTACATCGGAGGGCGGCAACCCCATGGGCGCGCGCGTGGCCATGGTGAGCACCCGGTCGATGTCGGCGGTGCTGACCGGCTCGCCGGTGAAGCAGCGGACGCTGCGCCGCCTCAAGAGCAAGGCGTCCAGGTGCTCGGCGGTGGCGCGTTCGCAGGCGGGCGGGACAGGGAGCAGGTCATCGGGACGAAGCCCCCGTCCGGTCACGGTGATGCTGTTGGTGGGGCAGACCGCCGCGCACTGGGCACAGCCCACACAGCCGAGGGAGCTCTCATAGTCAACCAGCACCCGGCCATCTTCCAGAAGCAGCGTCTCGCTGCTGCACACGCTCACACAGCGGCCACAGGCGATGCAGGTGTCGCGGTCAATGGTGGGAATGCCTGCCTCGGCGGTGGTTCCGGTCTTGATGGGCACGTCGCGCTCTCCTAGGGCCGCGGCGGGAGGTCGCCAGCAGTGCGGGCCTGCTCTCCAGCGCCCTCGCGCTGGGCCCTCGCCTCGATGGAGCGGATGAAGCCGGTCTTGGCGTTGGTGTAGGCCTCGCGGTCGTTGCGGTAACGCTGCGCCAGTTCGCGCTTGAGGCGGTCGTACTCCGCCGCCGCCGCGGGATGGGCGCGCAGGTAGTCGCGGAAGGCGAGGTGGCGCTGCCAGAAGTCGCCGCCATTGGCCACCACATGCAGGTGATAGGACAGCGGCTCGCCGATCCGGTCGAGATAGCGGCGCTCGGGCATCGTGGTCTCGTGCTGGGGGAAGTACTCGTAGCCGAGGGCCACCAGTGCTGGGACGCAACGGTCGGCGACACCCAGATCAGGCACGCCGATGAGGATGTCAATGATAGGCTTGGCGCACAGACCGGGCACGGCGGTGCTGCCGACGTGCTCCACGCGGGCCTGCAGGCCGGCCAGTGCGGTCTCGATGCGGGCCCTCTCGACGTCGAAGACATCGGGCCAGGTCGGGTCGTAGTCAACGATGATGACCGGTCGGGGCACAGCGTCACCTCGCGGGATCGGGGAGGGCCGGCGCGAGGGCCGGCCCGAGCGGCGTACCAGTGCTACTGCAGACTCACCTTCTCACTGACCGCCGGGTTGACCACGGACTCGGGCCAACGGCCGGTGAGGACGCGCACCGCGTTCTCCATCGCTTTCTTCTTGACGTTGTAGGTGCCGCGGTCGGAGATCCCGGCGCAGTGAGGGGTGATGATGACGTTGTCCATCTGCAGGAGGGGGTTGTCGGGCGCGGGCGGCTCCTGT
Organism: Anaerolineae bacterium; assembly: GCA_012719195.1. Lineage (GTDB taxonomy): Bacteria > Chloroflexota > Anaerolineae > DRVO01 > DRVO01 > Ch71. Next base: position 2,436 of record JAAYAV010000443.1, read on the forward strand.
TCGAGTACGTCCAGCCCCGCTCCGGCGATGCGCCCTTCCTGCAGGGCCGCGATCATGGCCTGCTCATCTATGATGGGGCCGCGCGCGGTGTTGATCAGGTAGACGCTCGGTTTCATCACGCCGAACTCGCGCTTGCCGACGAGGCCCTTGGTGTCGGGAGTGAGGGGGCAGTGAACGGAGATGAAATCGGACTCGCGCAGGACGCGGTCCAGGTGGGTCAGCTCAGCGCCGCAGGCGGCCGCCTTCTCCTGGGTGGCGAAGGGGTCGTAGGCGAGCACCTTGAGGTCGAACGCCTGCGCCTTGCGGGCGGTCATGGCGCCGATGTCGCCCAGGCCGATGAGCCCCAGCACCTGGTCGTAGATCGAGACCATGGGACGGGTGTGCGGGGTGCGATCGCCCCAGCTAGCCGTGTGGCCGATGCGGTTCATGGTGGGCAACTTTTTGGCGCAGGCGAGCAGCAGGAGGATGGCGTGATTGGACATCTCCTGGTTGAAAACGCCGCCGGTGCGCACGTTGGCCACCACCACGCCATGATCGGTGGCCGCCTGGAGGTCAACGGCGTCGTAGCCCACGCCGTAGCGGGAGATGACCTTGAGGGTGGGCACGAGGGCCTCGATGACGCGGCGGCTGGCGGGGCCGGAGCCGAGCAGCAGGCCATGAGCGCCGCGGGCGGCGGCGATGACGGCATCCTCGCTGTTGCCGAAGGGGACGATGCTGAAGTCCACATCCATGCCGCCGAGTGCCTCCAACTCGGCCTCGGGGCCACCCCAGTCCATGATCTGGGCCACTATCTTCATGCGTTCGGTGCCGGACATGCTTGCATCCCCCTCAGCGGACTTGCGTTGCAGACGGACGCGGACGACGCGTCGTCCGCGTCTCTGTATGCTATCGCCGGAGCGAGGTGACGGTCAAAGCGGGTACTTGACCCCCCTCGTGGTCTCGCTCCGCGAAGCCACTGCTCGCGAGTCGGTTTGCCGACTCGCTGTCCCCCTTCGCCGAGACGCTGACTACACGCCTCTTCCTGCAGAGGGGGCTGTTCGCCGTAGGTGGGCCTCGGGTGCGACGCACCTCGGAGACGCTTCAGCCGGGCCGGAGCGATCGGACGCCCTCGGCTGAAGCCGGGGCTCGGGGATTCGTGCCGCGAATCTCCTGGGGCGCTGACGCGCCGGGTGTCCGCGTAGGCGGACACGAGGAGGCGAAGCCGCCATTCTTGCCCCGTCCGCGAAGGCGGACGGTCAGCCGAAGGCTCCACGGCTCCGACTTGAGTCGAGGGGCCTGCCGTGCACCCCCGCGAGACAAATGTCGTGTAGTCAGCCCGAGACGGAGGGGGCGATGGCCGGCGCCGGTCAGTCAGAGATAGGCGCATTCCGGCTCGCGTCTGCGACGTCGTGCCTCCACGTGAGGCTCTTCCTTCCCGTAGCTAACCAGAGACGGTGCTACCGCCCGCCAGGACGCGCTCGTAGATGGCCTCGTACTGGGGGACGATGCGGCGGTAGTCGAACAGCTGGGCGCGGGTTCGCGCGGCTTGGCAGAAGGCCTGCCGCCGGCTGCGGTCGGAGAGTATGTGCAGCGCGTATTCGGCCATCTTGTCGACGTCGCCCAGGGGGGCGAGGTACCCGGAGACTCCGTGTTCGACCACCTCGGGAATGCCGCCGACGTCACTGGCCACCACCGGTACACCGCTCGCCAGGGCCTCCAGCGCCACCAGGCCGAAGCTCTCCGTCTGGCTGGGCAGGAGCAGCAGATCGGCAACAGCCAGTAGCGGGGCCACCTGATCCACCACGCCGGTGAACACCACTCTATCCGCAACCCCCAAGTCCCGGGACAACTGCAGGGCGGGCCCGGCGTCCGGCCCATCGCCGACGAGCACCAGGCGTGCGTCGAGTGCGGCGGCGACCTTGGCAAAGACCCTGACCACGTCGAGGACGCGCTTGACGGGGCGGAAGTTGGAGATGTGCATCAGGGTGACCTGGTCGGCACGCTGGCAGGAAGGGATGCAGGCGGGCGCCTCCACCTGGTGCCGCTCGGGATCGATGAAGTTGTAGACGACCTCGACTTCCTTGGTAACGGCGAACTGGCGGTAGGTCTCTTCGGCCAGGAACCGTGACACGGCCGTGATAGCGTCAGAGTGCTGGATGGTGGCGGCGGTGATGGGCCGGAACGAAGGGTTGTTGCCGACCAGCGTGACGTCGGTGCCGTGCAGGGTGGTTACGACTTTGAGATTGAGCTCGGGCGCGCAGATCTTGGCGTACTCGGCAGCGGCGGCAAACGGGATGGCGTAGTGGACGTGCAAGACGTCCAGCTCTCGCGCCCGGGCCACGTCAACCATCTTGGCAGCGAGGGCCAAGCAGTAGGGGAAGTTCTGCAACAGCGGGTACTCTACGATCTGCACCTCGTGGAAGCTAACGCGGGGCGGGATGGTGGTGAGGCGCAGAGGGGTGGAGTAGCTGATGAACGCTACCTCGTGCCCGCGCTCGGCCAGGTGCTTCCCGAGCTCGGTAGCGACAACGCCGCTGCCGCCGTGGGTGGGGTAACAGGTGATGCCAATGCGCATACATCCTCCAGGCTAACGGGTGACTTCAGAACGGTTGCGAATCGGGCTAGAACGAGCTGAACGCCAGGTCGAGCAGGTTCTCGGACTCCAGGTGCCCGCGGACGAGGAAGCCCTCGCCGAAAGGTTTGCCAACCAGAGCGCCGTAGGAGCCCATCCAGTGGTCGAGGCGGGTGCGGAAGCTGGGTGAGGTGAGACGCGTGTGCTCCCAGGTGCCGACTTCGGGGCGGAACTGGGTGGCGTAGGCGTAGATGGCCTCCCACTTGCGCTCGTATTGGGCCGTGATGTCCACGACGACGCTGGGCGCGAAGCTATCGTGGTGGCCATAGTAGAGCAGGCGAGGCGGGCGGAAGGCCTCCAGCCCCGTCTCGAACCGGGCCAGGCCGGCGAGGAAGGCGCCCTGGTAGACGATGTCGCTGGTGACGAAGTGGTCGGGGTGGCGGCCCTGGTTGTGGGGCACCAGGACCATGCGGGGCCGGTACTGACGCACGACTTGGGCCACCCGGGCCTTGGACTCCTTGGTGACTTCGAGGAAGCCGTCCTCCAGGGCCAGGTTCTCCCGCGCCTGGGCGCCGATGATCTGCCGGGCAGCCTCGGCCTCGGTGGCGCGCGTCTCGGCCGTCCCACGGGTGCCCATCTCGCCGCGCACCATGTCCACCAGCACCACGGAGTGCCCTGCCTGTACCAGCTTGATGAGGGTGCCGCCGCAGCCGATCTCAATATCGTCGGGGTGGGCGCCGAAGGCCATCACGTCAACGCCGGGCATCGCTATCCTCCAGTGTGAGCAAGGCGTGTTCGAATCGGTAGATGTCGCCTACCTCGAGCAGGCGCACAACGAAGTCTGGGCCATAGCGGTCGAGGAAGTGGGGTAAGGGAAGCGTGCGTTCTTGTAGGCGGCCGCGCGGCAGGATGTGATTTCGGAGGGCGTGCAGTTCCTGACGCCGGAGGCCGGAGCGGCTCAGGCGAGCGCGGTGGGTCCGCTGCTCGAGCTTGGCCAGGGCGAACTCCGCCTTCTTGAGCGTTCCGGCCCAGGTTCGCTCCAGGCCGGGGTCAACCACGGAGACGGACCGGCGCAGGGGCTCCAGCGCCGCCGCCAGCCCTGCGCGCGCCGCCGCAAACTCCTCGGTGTCCTCGCCCGCGACGAGCCGGGCCATCGTCTCTCCCAGATCGAAGACGCCGGTGAGGACGTCTCGCGGGTTGGCGCCGTAGCGATTCCAGACATCCTTCTCGCCGCAGCCCATTATGGTGTAGTGGGGCCGGGGGAAGAGGACGGGCTGAGGCACTTCGAGTAGCCGGTGCAGGGGACGCAGCATCGCCTGGTAGGCGATCTCGCCCGGCCCGAGCACGTCGGCCAGCACCGGCAAGGTGGCGTCGGCGAAGACGGGCCGGATGGCGGCGTCGGTGGAGTAGCGCTCGGGGTGCTCCGCGGCTGCGTCAAGGTGAGCGATTGGGTCGGCGACGCGCACGCGGCGGCCGCGCTCGTCGAAGGTATAGAGCCGTCCGGCGTCGGGGGTAGTGATCTGAGGCGGGTAGCCCGCCCGCTCCAGTGCCCTTGCCACTTTGGCCAGGGCGGAGCCCACGACGGCGTCGCTTTCCAGCACCCGGCGGAGGAACCCTCCCGCAACCGGCCTAAGCACCTCCGGCCGGACCAGGACCAGTCCGTGCCCGGCGAAGACGCGGGTCCACTGGCGGCCGTGCCAAGCGCAGTAATCGTCGCCTGCTGCCGGCGCCAGGATGCTCTCCACCAGGGGGCGGTGGGGGCCGGGCTCAAGGGCGTCCAGGTAGCGGCGATGCGCTTGGCGGATGGCCTCGGTGACGGGCAGGTCGGCGACGGGCCGCCCGGAGGCATCGGCGGGAAAGCTCACCCGGCCGATCTCGCCATCGCTCTGCCGCACGAAAACGTGGTTGATCTCTTGCTGATCGTGGTCTTCGCTGGCGAGCCAGAACACCGGCACGACGCGCACGCCGAGGTCGCGCTCCAGGTCGCGGGCGAGGCGGACGATGGCGGCGGCCTTGTAGGTGGCAAAGGCGGGCCCACCGAGGAAGCCCACCTGCTGACCGCCGATGACGCAGAAGGTCCCTTCGTCGGCCAGGGCGCGGGCGGCATCGAGCACGTCCGGACCCGCCCCCAGGGAGGCGTTGTAGTCGGTCACCAGGCGCGCGATCTCGGCCCGTGGGAAGGGGAAGTGGCGCCGGTCCTCCAGGGCGGCCGGAAAGTCCAGCGGTCCGTGGGTGAAGAAGGAGCGCGCCGAGTCGGCGCCGGCGAGGTAGTCGAGATAGAGCCGGTTGCCGGCGGACGATGGGATCTCGCTCTCGGGGATGTACTCGATCACGGGCACGGTTCCTTGTGCGCCACCAGCACCAGCCGGGACGACTGGGGCGTGCAGCAGTCGCCACTGAGCGAGCCGTAGGCCGCCACGGACCGGAACCCAGCAGCGGCGAGCAGTCGGCGCATGTCGGACTCCGAGTACAACCGCACCGACTCGCGGAACTGATGGGCCTCGCCGCCGTCCGGCGTGACGGTGGTAACCTTCTCCACCCGGCGGCCGTCCGGGCTGAGGCGGCGGCGGTTGTGGACATGGCGGCCGGGCTGCCGGCGCTCGTCCTCGGGCACGAGGTTGTCGATCACCCAGTCTCGGCTGAGGTAGTCCATGAGGAAGACACCGCCGGGGCGCAGGGCGTCGTAGGCGGAGCGGAGCACGGCCTCGTTCTCGTCGTCGGCCTCGAAGTACCCAAAGGAGGTGAAGATGGACAAGATGGTGGCGAAGTAGTCGCGGTAGGGTATGCGGCGCATATCGGCCTGCACGAGGACAACGCGTTGCGGTGCCGGCTCGGGTAGGTCGTGTGCGCCCGGGGTTACGATCGGTGCTTCGGCTACTCCCTCGTCGGTCAGTGCCTCGGCGGCCGCCTGCAACAGGTCGGCGGAGAGGTCCAGTCCCACCAGACGGTGGAAGCCGGCGCGGCGTAGTGCTACTAGACAGCGACCGGCGCCACAGGCGAGGTCCAGCAGCGGCTCGTCCTTGGAGAGGGCGAGCAAGGCATGGATGGCGCTGATGTTGGCGCAGGCCTCGGCGAGGTCGCGGTGCGCGTAGAGGCTGAGGTACTCCTTGCCGAAGCTCTCCTCGTACCAGGCAGTCACTGTACTAGCGCTCGCCCGCACGCGGGCAGGTGTCGCTTTGGTGGAAGTCAGGGGGAATGATTAACATAAGTTCCTCACGGCGGGCAACCTTGGCAGCGCCGCAGCGACATCCGCTACTAACCGGCGGGGTGGGCGCTTCGAACATGATAGCTGAGGGAGGCGCGGCCTCACAACTGCAGGCACTCCGAGAGCGAGAGCCGCCAATTGACGGGAGCATGGCCGGGCATCACAATCAGCGACACTCGGGCAGACGCATCTGCGCGACTGGCCACCAGAGAGAGGGAGGGGCGATGAAGGCAGGCGGAGGTTCGGGAGTGCGGAGCGGCTCGGGAGCTAACGGGACTTCGGCGACCACGGGCGAGAAGGTCGTGCAGGTGCTCCGATCGCTGTGGGACAAGGTGAAGGCGGCCTGTGCCAACATCGGGCCGGGTGGTTGAAGCCGGGCTTAGCGCCCCGTGTGGGCGCGCGACGAAGTAGACAGCGTCACCTGGTTGGCGGGCGGCCAAGTCTCCCGCCTGTACTGAGTCGGGCAGGAGTGCACCAATGTTGACGGCCCCCAGTAGCGATAGCGAGGGCCTTTCCGCGCCTCCGAAGCCGAGAGCCCGGTGGGTGATTCTCGGCTCCGCCACGGTGCTGGTCATCATCGTGGCCGGGCTGATCGTGGGCGGCGAATTTGGCTCGTTCGTGAGCCAGTCGATCCGGGCGCTGCCGTTCGTGCCGCTGGCGGTGCTGTCCTACTACGGCCTGCACTACCGTTGGGCCCGGGTGGCGACGGTTCTGTGGTTGGCGGCGCTGGTGCTGGCCATCGCCGTCATGGCCACCGGGTCCGCGCTGGGTGCGCTGGACCCAGCGGTGCTCGAGTCGGGCATCGAGATTGCCCCTGGTGATCAGGCCAAGATCGCCCTAACCGCGCTCGGGATGCTGGCAGCGGCGGCCGTCGGTCTGCTCGGGTTCATGCGACCGGTGCGCCGCCTCGCCGCGCGCGTCCTGCCGCTGGATCCGGACTCCTTCGTTCACACCATCGCTCTGGTGACCGTGGTCACACTGACGCTGGAGAGCTTCGTTCCCCTCGTGGTGATGGGTGAGCCGACCCTGATTGCCGTCATCTCTGGAATGCTGGACGGCGGTGCCGATCTGGACATGGGCGATGGCGGCGCTACCCTGCGCGGTGAGCTCTACGGCCTGGTGTGGATCGTGGTGGGGGCTGTCTTCGCCGTCGGTCTGGGCGTTCGGCGCAACCTGAAGCAGGCGCTCACGCGACTCGGCCTGGTCGCTCCGACTGCCTCACAGGTAGGGCTGGGAGCGGCCCTGGGACTGGGCCTGGTGGTGGCGGTGGCGGTGCTCGGCGTCGCCATCGACTGGCTATGGGGGGAGATGGGCTGGACGATCAGCGGCGGAGCCGGCTTCGACGAAGCGTTCGGTACCCTGCTGGCACCCTTCCTGACGCCCATCGGGGCGGTGGTGCTCGGCCTGTCGGCGGGGCTGGGGGAGGAAGTGGCGGTCCGCGGTGTCCTGCAGCCCCGCTTGGGCATCCTTCTCTCTAACCTGCTCTTCACCGCGCTGCACGCCTTCCAGTACAACTGGGACGCGCTGCTGGTCGTGTTCCTGCTGGGTGTCGTGCTGGGCATCATCCGCCGGCGCACCAACACCACCACTAGCGTCGTTGTGCATGGGGTGTATGACTTCACCCTGGTAGTAGCTATGATGACTCAGATACCCCTGGTCGGCGAGTGATACGGAGTCGGAGGCGCCTCCTGACCGGATGTGGCGTCTTGGTGACGGGGGCTCTGACCGGACCGGCGCTGGCCGGCTACGCCTGGTGCGTGGAGCCCGGCCGGCTGGCCGTCTCGGTGCGCGACGTTAGGCTTCCCCGCCTACCCCAGTCTCTGGATGGGCTGACCATCGCTCACCTCAGTGATCTCCACGTGGGCGCCTTCGTGAGCGCTGATCACGTAGCGCGAGCGGTGGAGCTGGCGAACGAACTCGAGCCGGACCTGGTGGTTCTCACGGGGGATTTCGTGTACCGCGACCCCGCTCGAATTCACGAAGGTGCGGTGGTGCTGGCGGAGCTGCGGCCACGGGTGGCGACCGTGGCGGTGCTGGGCAACCACGACGTATGGACGGACCCGGACCTAATCACGTCCGCGCTGGGGCAAGCAGGCGTAACCGTGCTGCGAGACGAGTTTCTGCCGCTGGACTTCCCCGGGGCTCGCTTGTGGTTGATGGGGCTGGAGGATCGGGGCTACTCAGGACACCGGGGCGGATCCACGGAGCAGTTCCTCTACCGGTGGTCCGGTGCCGTCCGGGCGGCGGAACGGCTGCTGCGAGAGACGCCTGCCGCCGAGTCTCGCCTCCTGCTGGTGCACAACCCAGACATCACCGAGTTCATGCCCGAGGGAGTTGCCGACCTGGCCCTGTGTGGGCACACCCACGGGGGTCAGGTGCGTCTGCCCTGGCTGGGCCCCCCGGTGGTGCCGTCGCTGTTTGGCCAGCGCTTCGCCGAGGGGTTGGTGCAGGGAAGCCAAATGCCGGTACACATCACGCGCGGGGTGGGCCTGACGCCGCCCCCGGTGCGGCTCAACTGCCCTCCCGAGGTGGCCTTCCTCCGGCTCCACGCCGGGTAGATCTCTTCCTTTGCGATATGCGAAGAGCGGGGCGCCTACGGGCGCCCCGCTCGTGTTGCCGGGCAGAGACCGACCGTGGCCTAGTAGCGGAAGACGGCCGCCAAGAGGCAGGACTCGGAGACGGTGTCTCCCGCAGCCGGGTAGGCAGCGCCCTGATTGAGGATGGTGTGCAGCGCGGCCAGGTCGGAGAGATCCTGGATGTCGGGACCGGGCTCTTCTGCGAGGCTGGCGGTTCCGGTCTCGGTGTCGAACGTGCCCCAGATGTGGCAGCCGAGCGCGAAGAAGAGAGACTCGACGCGGCCGAAGCGAGCGGCCGACACCACTTCGCGCGGGTCTGCCGAGGCTAGCCCCGTGCCGGCGAGGGTTTCGTACTTGGCCCAAGCCTCCTCACGCGCGCGGGAGAAATGCGGCTCGACCAGTCCCCAGGCACGCTGGTGCAGGTCCTTGAGCGAGAGATCCTCCGGGTGGCCGGTCACGCCCTTCTCCAGCAGATGCGGGTAGGTGTTGGCGTCGCGGTAGATGGGGAAGAGGTAGTCCACGCCGGCGAGGACGAGAGGGACGTTCTGGCCGGCGAGTACGTCGCGCAGGCCCTTGTCGAGGAGGTGGAAGTAGCGGAGGATGCGGACCTTGGCCTGCTCCTCGGGACCGCCGGAGCCGTGGAACACGGAGGGCCGGCCGCCGGTGCCGCTACCGCGACCGGGAGAGGACACAGTGTGCCACTGCAGGTCTCGCTGCACGGTGTCGAGGCGCAGCGCCTCCTGTAGGCTGGCCGGCAGGGCGTCGACCTCTACCTCCTCGATGGAGTCACGACTTCCCTCCAGCAGGCGTACGGATTTCTGGCTGAGGGCGAGAAGGTAGAACCGGCCATCGCCGGCGAGGAAGGGCAGCAAGGGCCGGAGGCGGAAGCTCTTGCCGACAGTCACGGACTCGTTGAGGTGCAGTGGCACGCGGTACACCTGGGTGACGGTGGGTGAGACGAAGACAGCGAGGCCGTCACTCTGAGAGCGCCAGAAGTGAGCATCGCTGAGGTAGGCGTTGGCTTCGGCGAGTAGAGCCACCGCTTCGGGACGGCGTACCCCTTGAGCGATGAGATCGTCCTCGGCGCGCTGAAGAAGGTTCTTGAGGCGGATGGGGTTCTGCTCCGTCTGGTGCCCGGCGCGTTCGGTGGGGAGGAACAGCGAAACGCACCAGCCGCTCTCGTGGTCGAGAAGGCTCCTAACGTCGTCCTTGGTGAAGGCGTCCATGTTCTGTCTCCTTACCACGGGTTTGCCGCGAACACTGTAGAGATGATGTCTTCAGTGCCATTCTCGCAGATACAAGCCTGAACGTCACATCGGGTGCGGTGGTGCTAGTGCCGCTGTCGAAACGCTCACGGGTTGGTGAGCGCCTCGAAGCCGGCGATAATATCCAGAATCTCCTCTGTGACGGCGGTCTGCCGCAGGTGACGGTACTGTGACCAGAGAGCATCAATCTGCTCGCGAATGTTGCTCTCTGCCGCCTGCATTGAGGCCAGACGGCTGGCGTTCTCCGCGGCCAGAGACTCAGCGAAGGCGCGGTAGATGTTCGAGAAGAGGAGCTCCCGGACTAGAGACGAGAACAGCGGCAGCCAGTCGATCGTGTAGATGGGCAGCGAACGGGACTGCCACGGTTCAGACGCCAGGCGTCGGAGCCACTGCAGGTCCACCGGCAGGAGCTGGGAGGTCACGGGGGCGATGGCTGCGCTGCCGCGGGGGCGGTTGTGGAACAGGTAGACGCGATGCACTCCCAACTCGGAGTGCCATCTCTCTACGGTTATCAACGCCTCCCGTACCCGGGGAGCAAGCCCAGCTACGGAGGAGGGCATGGGTATCTCGCTGTACGCGGCAAAGTCGGCGCCGCGCATTCGGTTGGCTAGCCGGCCCCCGAGGACGATGGCATGGCACTCCCGCTTGTTTGGGTTCAGCCTCGCGATCTCATCCAGAGCGTGGCCGAGGATCACTTCGTTGAAGCGCCCGGCCATGCCCTGTTCCGAGCCGAAGGCCAGGATGCCCATGGGCTCGTCGAGTGAGACGCTGTCGTCAAGCGGGAACTCGCCCGATGACCCGAAGAGGGCGACCCGGAAACCTAGCTCGAGCGTGTGGTGGTAGCCGTCCAGCGAGCGAACCGCCTTTTCATAGTGCCTGATGTTGACCGATGCAATGACCTTCATGGTAGTGACTATCGAGAGCAAATCCTCGGTGCTGGCGATGCGAGCTCGCAGGGCCTCAATCGTGTCCGGCATCGTCGCTCACCATGAGGGCCGTCACCGCGGTACCGGCAAGCCGATTGATGGCTTCGAAGTCGTCATCGGAAAGGGGGGCCCCGGTTCGGATGCGCTCGCCCACCTCGCCGAGTTCCCGAGCGGCATCGCGCCGAACGGCGTTCTCGGCTGCATCCATAAGCGTGAGAGGCACGCGGTCGAACACTCCTTGGCCGGCAGACAAGAGAAGGGCGACCTGCTCCAGGACGGGCAAGGGAGCGTACTGGGGCTGCTTGAGCACCTCGCGAACGCGCCGACCGCGCTCCAAGGTAGCGCGCGTGTCCTCTTCCAGCCGGGTACCGAACCGCGAGAAGGCCTCTAGCTCCTCGAACTGAGAGTAGGCTAACCGCAGTTCGCCCGTGATGGCGCGGAACGCAGCCAGTTGCGCCTGACCGCCGACACGCGACACCGACTTGCCGACGTCCACCGCCGGCAAGATGCCTCGCTGGAAGAGCTTGGGCGAGAGGTAGATCTGGCCGTCGGTGATGGAGATCAGGTTGGTGGGGATGTAGGCGGAGAGGCTTTCCGCCTCTGTCTCGATGATGGCCAGTGCCGTCAGAGAACCGCCTCCGAGCTCGGGCTTGCGGTTAGTCGAGCGCTCGAGCAATCTCGAGTGGATGTAGAAGATGTCGCCGGGGAAGGCCTCGCGCCCGGGGGGCCGTCGGAGCAGCAGCGAGAGCTCCCGGTAGGCCCGAGCGTGGGAGGTGAGGTCATCGTAGACGACCAGCACATCGCGGCCCTGCTGCATGAAGTACTCGCCTATGGTGGTGGCCGCATATGGGGCAATGTACTGTAGTCCAGGAGCGTCGTCGCCACCAGCAACCACGATTACCGAGTACTTCATGGCATCGTGCTCCTGCAGGCTGGCGACCAACTTCGCCACGGAGTCGGCTCGCTGGCCGATATGGCAGTAGACGCACACCATGTCGCCGTCATGTTGGTTGATGATGGTGTCCAGCGCGACTGCCGTCTTCCCAGTGTGGCGATCTCCGAGGATCAGTTGCCTCTGGCCGCGCCCAATGGGTACCAGGGCATCGACGACCTTGATACCGGTCTGTAAGGGGACAGACACCGGCGCCCGCTCCATGATCGAGGGAGCGTCCTGTTCCACCGCCCATCTCTCGCCCTGGGGCAGAGGGCCCAGACCGTCCAGCGGGACACCCACGCCACTAACCACACGGCCGAGTAGCGCCGTACCCACGGGGACATCGACGACTCGACCGGTGCGCGAGACTTCCGTCCCAGCCCGCAAGGCCTGTGAGGACCCGAGAAGGATGATGCCGACCTGTGTTTCGTCCAGGTTAAAGGCCATGCCCATGGTGCCATTGGCCAGGAGAAGCAGCTCCTCCGATCTGACGCCGGGGAGGCCATCTGCTTGCACCACACCTTCCAGTACGGTACTCACCACACCGATCTCCGAGACTCCGATGGTCGGGTGGTGCCCGGAGAGGACGCTGTCGAGAAGGCTATCGGTGCTCTGTAAGCTCTCTTCGAGGAGAGCGGACACCGTTCTCGTAGGGTTACCAGAAGTCCGGTTCCCCACGAGTTCGTCTCTAGTCTGCGGCATGAGAAGATGCTCCGGAGGGCTCGGCAACCTCTGACAACACATCTGCCAAGCTGTCTTGCAGAGTGTGAAGGTAGTCATCGACGGACCAGGATAGCTTGTGACCGCCGATCCGGACCTCGAGGCCGGCGATAAGCTCGGGCATCTGTCGATAGCTGACCTTCAGCGTCTCCAAATCGAGTTCCTGTTTCAGAGCTTCTTCGACAGCTTGGCGCGAGCGATCCGACAGAGAGAAGGCGCTGCCAACCGCTATCTCCTGGCCGACTTGGTTCATCGACTTGCGGAGCGACAGCCTCGTTGCGCTATCGAGGTTCCTTAGGCGGGCAACAAATGCCGCTGCCACCCCGCTCTCGATGTCTGCGTCCGCCAGGTCTCGCAGGACTTGGCGTGAGATGGCGAGGACCTGCTGCCGGCTGAGCCTGCGTACCTTCTCTAGGAAGACGGCACGCTCGTGACTGAGATCTTCCAACCAGGCGGCCTTCTCGGCGGCAACTTCGCGGCGGGCCTGCTCGAGCATGTGCTCGCGTGCATGATCGGCATCTCGGTGAGCCTCCTCGAGCAGGGCCTGCCGGTGGGTCTCCCACTCGGCCAACTTGTCTCCATAGACGCGCTGGACCCTCTGGGCCTCGTCTGTCTGCCGCTGCGCCTCCATGAACTCCTGGGCGATCTCCTCTCGTCGAGCCGCCATGGTGTCGATTAGCGGTCGGTAGAGGAACCGCCGAAGCAGAAAGAGCAAGATGAGGAAGTTGATTATCTGCGCGACGGTGGTCGGCCAGTCGATTAGCACGGCTAACCCCCGGCTTGGCTGACGAAGTAGTTCCAGAAGGGGTTGATGAAGATCAGTATCATGGCGACAACGAAGCAGTAGATGGCGGTGGACTCCACCAGAGCAAGGCCGACGAACAGCGTCCGGCTAATGGAGCCGGCCTCGTCGGGCTGTTGCGCGATGGCGCTCAGTGCCTGGGTGAGGGCCCGGGCTTCGCCGACTGCCGGCGCGATCGTGCCAATGGTGATGGTGAGGGCCGAGATGACGATGGAGAGCAAGGCCACAAGCGTTACGTCACTCATGCTGATGAATCTCCTTAGCCTGGGTGTTGGTCTGCTTGTCTAGCGTGTCGTGGCGCGAGCGGGTGGCGGACCCGATGAACAGCGTAGTGAGGACGGCGAAGATGTAGGCCTGGATGACGCCGGTTATGAGGCCGAGTACCTGCATGACAATGGGAAAGAGCAGAGGCACGATCGTCACCAGGATGGCGACGATCATGCTGCCACTCATCACGTTGCCGTAGAGGCGGACAGCCAAAGCGAGGGTGCGGGAGAACTCGCCGATGATATTGAAGGGCAGCATGATGAAGGATGGCTGTATGTAAGTCCTCAAGTACCGGCGGAGACCCTGCTGGGTGATGCCGAACACAGGCACGGCGAAGAAAACGCAGATGGCCAGCGCGGCAGTGGTGGAGAGCGAAGCCGTCGGGGGATAGAAGCCCGGGACGAGGGCCAGCAAGGTGCTCACCAGGATGAAGAGAAACAGGGTGCCGATGAAGGTTACGAAGGGACTCGGACTCTGATCGGAGACTTCCCGGATCTGGGCCGCTATCAGCTCGACGACGTATTCGAGCAGGTTCTGCCACCAGGAGAGGGCACTGGTGGTCAGGTCGCGGGTGACCAGCCAGGATCCGATGGTCATGATCGCCATGACCACCCAGGTGAAGCCGATGGTGGCGTTGATCGTGAGCGGGCCAAGCTCGAACCAGACCAACGTGTCTGGAGTAATGGTCATGCTAGCTCCCGATTGCGCTCGGCCTTGGCTGACGGTCCCCATCTCCTGGCAAGTGCCAGCCGGGCCACGAGGAAGCCAGCCAGGCAGACCAGCAGCCGGACCCAGGACCCCTGGGCCAACCAGACGAAACTGGCAGCGGCCAGTAGGCCTCGAAGCAGGAAGCTGCCGAGCGCAAGCAACGCCGGAACGCGCGCTGAAGGCAAGCGCCCGATGGTGATCCACAGGCCGCCAAAGTAGACCGCACCGATGAGCAGCCCTCCCGCTCCCGCTATGGCCAACCCTCCCGCGGTTACTTCAATGCCCATGTCACTCCTTGTCGTCGGAGGGGTCGATTTCGTCCTCCTTCATCTCCTGCGACACCCATCGCCAGGCGCTGTGCAGGCCTACGACGAGGCCGGCGAAGAGCATTGTCAGCGCCCACGAAAACCCCAGCGGTAGAATGGTATCCAGCAGCAGACCGACGGCGATGCCAATCAGCGTGGGCAAAGCGATAGACCACCCGACAACACCGTACATGCTCAGGCCATACCACACGCTCGTCTTGCGCTTGTGCCGAGACCGGGCCTTGCGTGCTGCCTTGTCTCCGACGATACGGTCGAGCCGATCATCGGCATCAGGATGCGTTCTTCGAGGTACCAGATCTCCTGGTTCCGTCATCGGTTGGCGCTCAGCTCCAGGTAACGGCGAGAGAAGCCCAACTCAAGCCGAGCGAGCGCGTTGCGTGCCTGTCGCTCCTCGTCGTCAAGTTCCTCGAACATCGCCCTAACCGCGGACCGCAACGACTCCAGGCTGGTGCCGCTCACCGCGTTCCGCGTCGACACGTGAACCACGCGGCCGCGCTTCACAAGAATGCCCTCGTCCACGGCGACGTAATGATCGGTTCGGCCATCTACTCCAGGATGGGGCACCCCGGGTCGTCCGGGCCCGACAAGCCGGCGGAAGCTGAGGATGCCAGGTACGATCACGGTAGCGTAATCGATATGGCGAGGTAGGATGGTGAAGGCCCCGTTCAGCGACTCGGCCGACACGCGGGCAACCTCCTCGTCCACAACAATCTGCGTAGGAGCCAACACTCTTAGCCTCACGGGCGCTGCGCCTCGTCTACGCCGCCGATCAGGTAGAGGGCCCTCTCTGGGTACTGGGCGTACTCGCCTTCGAGGATCCTCTCGCACCCGGCAAGAGTGACTTCCAGGTCCACCGAACGCCCCTCCTTGCCGGTGAACTGCTCCGTGGTGTGGAACGGCTGCGTGAGGAAGCGCTCCAGGCGTCGAGCAGTGTTGACCTTGCGCCGGTCGGCCACTGTGAGCTCCTCGAGACCCAGCATGGCGATAACGTCCTTCAGGTCCTCGTAGTCCGCCAGCGTCTCGCGGACGGCCCGGGCGACGCGGTAGTGGCGCTCGCCCACTATGTGGGGCACCAAGAGACTGGAGCTGGACGTCAGCGGATCAATGGCAGGGTAGAGCCCCTGGCTGGCACGGGTCCTCGAGAGGACGATGGAGGCCGACAGATGAGAGAACGTGTGGACGACGGCTGGATCGGTGAAGTCGTCCGCCGGGACGTAGACGGCCTGCACGGAGGTAATGGCCGCGTGGCGGGTGCTCGCTATTCTCTCCTGCAAGGAGGCCATCTCCGTACTGAGCGTGGGCTGGTAGCCCATCCGCGAGGGTAGCCTTCCGAGCAAGCCGGACACTTCAGAGCCGGCTTGGACGAAGCGAAAGATGTTGTCCATCAGGAGCAGGACATCCTGACGGCGGTCATCGCGGAAGTACTCCGAGATGGTGAGGGCGCTATGTCCGACACGGAACCGCGCTCCGGGCGGCTCGTTCATCTGGGCGAACACCAGGGTCGTGTTGCCCAGCACGTCCGATGCCTGAAGCTCGCGATAGAGCTCTTCCGCCTCGCGGTTTCTCTCGCCGATGCCGGCAAAGACGCTGACTCCACCCTGTCTGCCGGCCATGTTGTGGATCAGCTCCATGATCAGCACGGTCTTGCCTACACCGGCCCCGCCGAACATCCCCGCCTTGCCGCCCCGCTCCAGGGGGGCAAGCAGATCTATGGCCTTGATGCCGGTCTCTAGGGTCTCGGTGTGGGTGGTGCGGTCTCTGAGGGATGTGGGGTTCTGGTGGATGGAGCGCATCTCGACGGCCGTTACGGGCCCCTTGCGGTCCACTGGTTCGCCAAACACGTTCAGCATGCGACCGAGGAGTCCTTCGCCGACAGGGACGCGAAATGGGTGGCCGGTGTCGATCGCCGGTTCGTCTCGGCTCAATCCTCGGGTAGGGGTGAGGGCCACGCCGCGAACGGTTCGATCGTCCAAGTGCGCCATAACCTCGACGCGGACCTTCCCTTCTACGCCGGCGAGGATCTGGTTGCCGATGTCAGGAAGGTGGTCGGCGAAGCGCACGTCCACCACGCTGCCCCGCACAGATACCACCTGGGCAGCCGAGTTCGGGCCCTGGTCCCCATTGGTTTCTCCCAGGATGGGGTCCGGCTCGGTGGCTGCTACGTCGACCTTGCTCATGTGGCGATTGATCTCCCTTGGCGCCTAGGGCAACAGGATTGCCCTGACCACTTGCTCGCCGGGGGAGCGTGCGGAGAGTGAGTGCCAGATCGACTAGATCGCTCTAGGCGGCATGCATAATCCTGACTTCCATAGCCTCCCCGGACTGCGGAGCGTACCCGAACCTTACCAACGCCCGCCGTCAGCTGTCAAGCGCCTTCACGACGCCCGGTAGGACCTCCTCGACCGGGCGCGGCAGCCGGGTGGCGTGGCCTGGCGCTCGGGGCAGACCGCGAGGATGGAGGGGCTACTCGGCCTCGGCGGCCACGTCCTCGATGGTGCGGCCGCTTAGCACCGACTGCGGTTCGTCGCGGACGGGGTCGCGGCCGGGATCGGCGCTCTCGTCGTCCATCTTGATGAGCAGCCAGCGGGCCTTCTCGCCCTTGCCGGTGCGGATGAGGGCGAACCCGCCGACGAGCTTGCGGCCCTCCAGCCAGACGGCGACGCGGCCGCGCTCGTAGGCGGCGGCAAAGGTGTCCGTTTCCCCCTCGCGTGGGAGCAGCCGGTAGGTCCCCGTGTCCCACACTATGACGGTGCCGCCGCCGTACTCGCCCTGAGGGATGTTGCCCTCGAAGTCGACGTACTCCATGGGATGGTCCTCGGTGGGTACGGCGAGCCGCTTGTCGCTGGGGTTGAGCGACGGCCCCTTGGGCACCGCCCAGGACACGAGGACGCCGTCGGCCTCGAGGCGGAAGTCGTAGTGGAGGGTGGAGGCGGCGTGCTTCTGGATCACGAACATGGGTGCCTCGCCGCGGGGGAGAGCCTCACCGGACGGTTCGGGGGTGCGGGCGAAGTCACGCTTGTTGCGGTAGGTCTGCAGTCGGTCGCTATCGCTCACGAAGGCCTCCTGTGGCTGACCAGGTTTCAGGGAAGGTGGTCCCAGTTCTCCGGGGTGGGCGTGGGCGCTACCACCCCTTCCGGCAGCTGATTGCGGACGACCGCTGCCAGCAGTTGGTCCACGGGGGCGTAGCGGTCGGTCAGGGTGAGGGCGGGGCCGGCGGCCAGCAGTTCGACGACCTCCTCCTCGCTGAGGGCGCGGTGGGCGAGCAGGGCGCTGCCGTCGCCGGCGTCTATCTCCGCCAGCGCTTCCAGGTCGAGCGGCTGACTGCCGGCAATCAGCACGAAGGTGCTGCGTACCGACCAGCGCCAGTTCTCGATGGTGGGTACGACCACGATGTGGTCAAATGTGCGGGTAAGCGTGTGCAAGTAGGACCGCAGGAAGGAGGCGCCGGCACCGTCTATGAGGTTGACCAAGTAGAGGCCGTCATCGGCGAGCCAGGCGCGCACCCGCCGGTTGAACTCGTCCGTGGTGAGGTGGTAGGGGACGGAGTAGTCGTTGAAGGCGTCGCCCATGATGAGGCTGTAGCGGCGGGTGGGCGGGCGCTCCAAGAAGAGACGAGCGTCCTCATTGTAGGATACCACCGATGAAGTGGGCGAGAGGCCCATGTAGTCGTAGGCCACCTGGGTGACGGCCGGGTCTATCTCGATGACGTCCAGGTGGCTCCCGGGGTAGACGTTCTCCATGTAGCGAGGGAAGGTGTAGCCGCCCCCGCCGATGAATAGCGCGCTAAGCTCCTTGGCGCGGCGAGCCTGGTACTCGGTGGCTTCGGCGTAGACCTTCTCGTAGCCGTAGACCAGCTCGGTGGGGTCTTCCAGCGAGGAGTAGGAGTGCACCAGGCGGTCGAGGATCAGGACGCGCACGGGGCCGCCGTGGCGGGTCTCCTCGCGCACCTTGATGCAGAAGTAGTTGGTCTCCAGGGTACAGGGGTTCAGCGAGTGAGTGAGCGCCCAGACGCCGACACTCAGGCTGAGCGCGACCAGAAGGCCGATCGCCACTGCTCGTGGGCGGTGGTGAAGGAGGAGCGCCAGCCCCAGTGCCATGAGGATGAAGGCCACGCCGAGGACGATGTTGTAGGTGCCGAACCAAGATATGAGGAAGAAGCCAGTGGCGAAGGTGCCGACGATGCTGC
>JAAYAV010000006.1 GCA_012719195.1 Anaerolineae bacterium
CGCCAAGACGTCTACGAGCTGGTGGTGGAGCGGGTGGTCAAGCCCGAGATCGTGGCCACTTGGAGCCTCAGCGACTCGCTCCTGGCGCGGGGCGCTATCGCTGAGACGGTGGCAGAGAAGCACCCGGGCGCCCAGCTGCAGTTCCGCTCCTGGCTCAGCCCCGACTTCCTCACCAGTCCGCAGGCAAGCACGGCTGCCTTCGCCGGGGTCCGCACCGCCGTCCTGGGCTCCCTGTGGACCATCGCTCTCACCATACTGGTGGCCTTCCCTCTGGGCGTGGGCGCCGCCATCTACCTGGAGGAGTACGCTGCCGACAACTTCGTCAATCGGGTCATCCGCACCAACATCGCCAACCTCGCCGGCGTGCCCTCCATCATCTACGGCATGCTCGGCCTGGCCATCTTCGTGCGCGGCCTGTCCGGGCTGACCAGCGGCGCCTTCGCTGGCCTGGCTGACCCCACCACCGCCAATGGCCGCACCATCCTGTCGGCAGCGCTGACCCTGGTGCTGCTGATCCTGCCCCTCATCATCATCAACGCCCAAGAGGCGATCCGGGCGGTGCCGTCATCACTTCGCTTAGCCAGCTACGGCCTAGGGGCAACCAAGTGGCAGACCATCCGCCACCACCTGCTGCCCAGCGCCCTGCCCGGCATCCTGACCGGCAGCATCCTGGCGATCTCCCGCGCCATCGGGGAAACGGCTCCTCTGGTGGTGGTGGGCGCCTCCACCTTTATCGCCGTGGATCCCACCGGGCCCTTCTCCAAGTTCACCACCCTTCCCATTCAGATCTACCAGTGGACCTCGCGGCCGCAACCGGAGTTCCGCCACATCGCGGCCGCCGCCATTCTCGTCCTGCTGGTGCTGCTGCTCAGCTTGAACGCGGGCGCCATCGCGCTCCGCAACCGCTACACCGTGAGGTCGTGATGATACAGACTGCCGTCACTCCGCCTACCCTCGTCGTGGCGCCGTCGCCCGCCGAGTACGCCATCGAGACGCGCGACCTGAACGTCTACTACGGCTCCTTCCGCGCCGTGAAGAACGTGGACCTGGCCATCCGGCCTCGGCGGATCACCTCCATCATTGGGCCCTCCGGCTGCGGCAAGAGCACGGTGCTGCGGGCGCTCAACCGCATGAACGAGCTGGTGCCCAGCGCCCGCACTACCGGCGAGGTGCTCTTCCACGGCCACAACCTCTACCACCCCGACGTGGACCCAGTGCAGGTGCGGCAGCGCATCGGCATGGTGTTCCAGCGCCCCAACCCCTTCCCCAAGAGCATCTACGACAACATCGCCTGGGGAGCGCGCATCAACGGCTACCAGGGCAGCCTGGACGAGTTGGTGGAGAGGACCCTGACGCAAGCGGCACTCTGGGACGAGGTGAAGGACAAGCTGCGCCAGAGCGCCCTCGCCCTCTCCGGTGGCCAGCAGCAGCGCCTCTGTATCGCCCGCACCATCGCCGTCCAGCCCGAGCTGATCCTCATGGACGAGCCCGCCTCCGCCCTCGACCCCATCGCCACCCTGAAGATCGAGGAGTTGATGCATCAACTGGCACGGGACTACACTATCGTCATCGTCACCCATAACATGCAGCAGGCGGCGCGCGTCTCCGACGAGACGGCCTTCTTCATGATGGATGACGACCGCGCCGGCTACCTGGTGGAGTCCGGCTCCACAAAGCGCATCTTCACCAACCCGCGCGACCGGCGCACAGAGGATTACATCACCGGGCGGTTCGGCTAGCCCGGTCTCAAGGATGGACATGGACGAGCACCACGACTTTGCCCTAAGCGTGCCCAGCCGCCGCAACACCAAGCTACAGGCGCTGCTGGAACGCATCAACGCCGACGCCGAACTCCAGCAGCTCTGGCGCTGCGCCAACGTCAACGCCGTCGATCGCGCCGGCTTCAGCGACCACGGCCCGGTGCACGTGCAGATCGTCGCCAACGCCGCCCTTCGTCTCATGCGGCTGCTCCTCGCCGCGGAGGTGAAGCCGGGCGTGGCAACCGCCTACGCCCTCGGGGACGCCGAGGCGGAGGTGGTGGTGGTGCTTGCTTGTTGCCTACACGATCTCGGCATCGCCATCTCCCGGGACGACCACGAGCGCCACTCCCTCATCTTCGCTTACCCCAAGGCGCGCCAACTGCTTGCCGGCCTCTACCCGGAGCCCACCCTCACCATCCTAACCGCCGAAGTGCTCCACTGCGTGGTCGCCCACCACTGGGACGCCCGCCCACTGACCATCGAGGCGGGAGTGGTGAAGGTGGCCGACGCGCTGGACATGAGCGAGGGTCGCTCCCGCATCCCCTTCGAGGCGGGCGAGGTCAACATCCATTCCATGTCCGCCCAGGCGATCACCACCGTGCGCATCGTCCCGGGCCAGCAGCGCCCCGTCGGCCTCGACATCACCATGAGCAATGCTGCCGGCATCTTCCAGGTGGACGAACTCCTCAAACGCAAGCTCGAGCACTCCCCCCTGGCACCCTACGTGGAGATCGTCGCCGGCATCCGCCAGGCCGACGGCTCGGTCGCCGAGGTATACCGCCGCTAGCCGCTGCCGGCGCGGCTAGGCGAGGTCCCCCTCTCCGACAGGCACGTCCGGCTACTGCTTCAACAGAGCATCCACTTGTCACAACTCTATACATCGGTATTGACAAGCCGCTACCCCCTACTAGAATGTAGGTGGGTGTTGCGACGGTACGATCGAGGGTATCCGTCCCCGCTGCGCCCTCGGCCGGACCGACATCCGAACTGGCCGCTGTTCCTGGACCGCCCGCAGCGCTCCGGCCGCTCGCAAAAGCGAGAGCGGGTTCCGGCGGAGCCGACGCGGTCTAGCGTGAGAGTGATCCGCTCGCCCCAGTCGAAAAAGGGAGGTCGAGACAAGATGTCGGATCAGAAGCGCGCCACACGTAGAGGACTGCTCAGGGGCGCCGCCGTCGGCGCCGGAGCCGCTGCGGCCGCTGCTCTCCCCCTTGGAGCTGCCGCCCAGGACGCACGGGTGGTAGAGGCGGATGTCGCAGTAATCGGCATGGGGTTTGCCGGCCTTGTGGCCGGCCTCAAGGCGGCGCAACTAGGCGCCAGCGTGGCCATCATGGACAAGATGCCTGCCGGCGACTGGATCGGCGGCAGCATGATGCTCTCTGGGCAGATCATCCACGTCGCCATGGCCAGCCCCATGCTCGACGAGGACTTCCTGCGAGACACCATCACCGAAAGGACGGCGGGCCGTCCCCAGGAGCCATACGCCGAGCTCATGGAGACCTACCTTGCCAACGTGAAGCGCGGCATGCAGTGGCTCATGGACCTCGGCGTGGAGTTCGAGGAAGAGCCGGGGCTGGAGCTGCGGCTGAAGCCGGCGAAGCCGGCTGACTACGGCTACGCTTGGGGTAAGCTGCAGCCGGACGGGGACTACGACTACCGAGATTACGGCGGCTACAAGACGGCCAAGATCCTTGAGACGGCCCTCACCGATGCCGGCGCCAACATGCTCTATGAAACCAAGGCCATGGCCCTCTTCATCGACGAACTCGGCACCGTGATCGGTGTCTCCGCTGTGGACCCTGAAGGCCGTCTTGAAGTCCACGCCAAGGCAACCATCCTCTGCACCGGCGGATATGCGCGCAACAAGGGGATGTCCGCCAAGTACATGGGACCCCACGGAGAGGAGATCCCGGTTCAGTCCTGCCCGGGCAACACGGGTGATGGTATCGCGATGGCGCTGAAACTCGGAGCCGCCATGCGCAACAACGGCTACTCCTACTGGTGGCCGTGCCCAGCGGTCGTCGAGGAGGACCCGTGGCATCCTACGCTCGGCATGCGCAACATCGATGACATCGCTACCCAGTCGATCATCGTCATCCCTACCGGCGAGCGGGTCTGCGATGAGTCCGAGGGTCGCTTCACCTACGGCGCCGAGATGTTCCGCCGTGGTTATGTGAAGGGACTGATGGTCTTCGACTCCACGGTGCAAGAGATGGAGGCCATAGGTCCACTCTTGGAGCGCGTAGTCGAGATGGGCGGCACGGTGTATGAGGCCGACAGCCTCGAGGAACTCGCCGAGCTGGCAGGGGTCGCGCCCTATCTGGCGACCACGGTGGCCGAGTTCAATGCTGCGGTTGACGACGGAAGCATTGCCACCGCACGCGTCCCCAAGAAGGATAAGCAGAACAAGATAGAGACGGCGCCTTTCTACGGGCTACCTTTCATCAATGGCACCCTGTTCCACTACGGCGGCCTGCAGATCAACACCAACGGGCAGATCCTGGACGTCGATGAGAAACCGATTCCTGGGCTGTTTGGCGCGGGTGAGCTGATCGGCGGCAGCCTGAGCGGCGGCACTGTGAACCGCTTCGGCGCCTACACTGGCCATCTGGCCGGTGCCTGCCTGACCTATGGCATCCTAGCGGCTGAGTCAGCCGCTGCCCTAGCCGGCATCGAAGTCGCTGGCTAGGCTAGCGCCACACCGCACACGCACGGAGAGCCCGGCTCGACCGGGCTCTCCTTTCCTCAACGGCTCGACCACCGGCGCTGTGTCATACTCCTAGCTCCCCACTGCCTCCGCGACGGCGTTAGCGAACTGCTCCGCCACCTCGCCGTCCTTCGCCGTGACCAGCTTCTCGTAAACCTCGAGCGGCCTGCCGGTGCACTGCCCTCCGTGACTGCGCACCAGCCCGGCCCAACCCGCCGGAGCCGTCACCCGCTTCCTCTTCACCGCCTCGGCCAGAGCGAGCAGAGCCACCGCCTCGCCCGTCGCACCCACGGCCCTGTGGGAGACGTCCTTGGCCAGCTTGCGAGCGTCCGGGTTGTCCAGGAAGGCGCGCGCACCTTCCCCGCCCAGCAACACGTAGCCGTCGTACTGGTAGGTCTTGATGTCGCGCAGGCGAAGCTCAACCGGCACTGTCGAACCGTCGGTAGCCTCGGCCGCGCCCGGGAAGAGGCCGGCCGTCACCACCTGATGAGATCGCCGCTCCAGCGTCTGACGCACCGCCCGGTAGACATTCCCGTCGAAGCCACGATAGGGAATAACCGCTACTACCTTCTTCTGCGCCATGGTACCCTAGTCCTCCCAGTGCTAGGAAGTGTCTTCGAGACCGCCGGCGGGCCGCCGTACCGCGCGACGGCCACCAGCGCTCAGTTCGCTTAATTGCACAGGGGCAGAGGCACTGCAAAGCCCTTCCCAGTCCACACCGGAGCCTCACCCCTCCACAAGGCGAGCGCATTTTGACCGTTTTCCTACACTCTCTCTAGCCAGCATACGACTGCTGCTGCTAGACTATCGTAGGCTAGGATGCGGCGCCGGCCACCGAGAGCGGTAGCTCCACTGCCGCAAGGCAAGAAGAAGCGGCCGGATCTTCCGATCCGGCCGCCTGGGGTGAGCGATGGGATTCGAACCCACGGTCTCCTGGGCCACAACCAGGTGCCTTAACCACTCGGCTACGCTCACCACTACTGGCGTATTGTATGTCGAGGCACCGGGCGACGCAACTGCGCCCGGGCCCTCAATCTCATGGATAGGATTGGCTGTATGCAACCAGATTCCTCAGTTGCCAGAGTAGCCAGAGCCCTGCTGGCGCTGCTCCTGGTGGTCCTACTCATACCCCTGGCACCGACGCCTATCGCCGGGGCGCAAGGGGCGTCCGCCACCCTAGAGCTGGTCGACCGCGATGAGGCCGGCATGAACCTGCGCTTCGTCCTCCCGGCTCTCGACGTACGGCCCACCTCCGACGGCGACTACTCCATCGTCTCCATCCCCGGCCTGCTGCCTGCGGGCGACCTGGGCGGGCCCGAGCTGCCCGTCATCACGGCCCGCGTTGTGGTGCCCCCGAACGTGCCCGTCTCCCTGACCGTGACCGCGGCCACCGCGCGGACCGTCACTCTCGACGCTCCGCCCCTGCCCGCGGCCGGCCTCTCGGCCGAGTTCAGTCCCGACGGCAACCTCGCGCGGACCCGTTACGCCGTCGAGCCGGGAGACATCTACCTGGCCGTCGGAGTCCATCCGCCCGAGCTGTGCGTCATCAGCGCCGATGATGTGGTGCGCCGCTGGCGCCTGCTGCAGATCACCTGCACTCCCGCCCGTTACCAGCCCGGCGATCGCTCCCTCCTGGTGGCCGACGAGGCTCACCTGCGCCTCTCCTTCGCCGATACCGCCGGGGACGCGCCCGGCCTAGCCGCACAGAGCGCCGATCCGCTCGCCGCCACCCTGGCCGCGGCCCTGCTCAACCCGGGCGACATGGCCCGCTATCCGGTGATAGACGCGCCCGTTGCCGCCGCGGCCCTGCCCGAGCCGGCTGGATCCTTCCGCCTGCAGGTGGACGAGGAGGGCCTCTACGCCATCACTCACGACGAACTGGTCGCTGCCGGCGCTGCCGTCACCGGCATCGACTCGCGGACCATCAGGCTGACCGGCGGCGGCGAAGAGGTGGCTATCCTGGTCGAGGACTCCGACGACGAGTTCGGTTCCGGAGACCGCTTCCTCTTCTACGGCCGGCCGAGCGACAGCATCTACGGTGCCGCGAACGCCTATCTGCTCTCCTGGGGCGGGGCGGACGGCCGGCGCCTAGAGACCCGCCCCGCCGCGGCCGCGGCCGCCACCCCTGGGCAGCTACTCGCCGTCGCCACCCTGCGCAACTACGACCCGCGCTGGCCCGACCCCTGGCGCGCGGACTGGACCGACCTGTACCTCTACGACAGCGCCTACTCCGCCGCCGCCGAGGACGGCCACTACTACGCCGGGCAACTGGTCCCTGGCTCGGACGGAGCGCCGGCCGACCCGGAGTGGTTCGCCGCCACGCTCCCCGGGCTGACGGGCAGGACCGGCACCCTAACGGTGACGCTGCGCAGCCCGGAGGCAGCCTCCAGCAACAAGGTGGACTTCGCCTTCGGGTCCATCACGCAAGCGGCGGCGCACACCACCTTCGTGCCCTTCGTCTCCCGCGGCGGCACCACCGGTGTCGCCTCCGTGAAAGCCAACGCAGCCGGCCTGGAACCAACTTATACTGCGCTCGGCCAAGAGTCCTGGACCGGTTCTGACGCCGTCACCTACCAGTTCCCGGTGGCCGTCACCGACGGCCTCCACGTGCTCAAGCTCACCCTCCCCGAGCGACCCCTGTCGCGCGTGATGGTGGTGGCGCCCACGATCACCTACCCTGTGTCCCGTGCCCTCGGCGGCAGCCTGGTGGCGGATGGCCAGGCGGGCGCCCACACTTACCGCGTCTCGGGCGTCGCCGACGGCCCCTTCGCCGTGTGGGACGTGACCGACCCGAGCCGCCCCGTCGCCCTCTCCGGAATCGCGCCCGCCGCCGGGGGCCGCTTGTCATTCTCTGACGACCCTCCGGCCGCGGCCCGCTACGCGCTGGCTTCGTCCTCCGGCGTCCGGCGGGTGTCCGCCATCACCAAGCTCTCTCCCGTCGCCCTCCAGCCGGCAGCCCAGTACCTGATCATCACCCACCCCGACTTCCTCAGCGCCGCCCAGAACCTGGCCGCGCACCGGTCTGCGTCCGGCCTGAGCACCCGCGTCGTCACCACCCAGTCCATCTACGACCGCTTGAGCGCGGGGCTGATGGACGCCGAGGCCATTCGCACCTTCGTCCGCGAGGCCTACGCCTCCTGGCGCGATCCCGACGGCGGCCCCACCCTCACCTACCTTCTTCTGCTGGGTGACGGATCCTACGACTTCAAGGACCGGCTCAACCACGGTGCCGCCAACTACGTACCCCCCTACCTGGGCGAGGACTTCGACCCCTACTGGGAGGGCCAGTCGGCTTCGGACCACATGTACGCCAACGAGCGGCTCACGGTCCCCAGCGTACAAGTGGGCCGGGTACCGGTGCGCACCGCCGCCGAAGCGTCCGCCGTCGTGGGCAAGATCATCGCCTACGAGACCGAGGGGGCGGGATCGGCCCTACAGAACGCCCTCTTCGCTGCCGATGATCCAGACATGCGGGACTACGGTAACGGTGAGGAACTGAGCTACAGCTTCAGTGAAATGGCCGAGGAGGCGATCAGGCAGGCCACCAGCACCGGCGCCGTGGCGCCCGGCGGGGTTCGTCGCGTCTACCATAGCGACGATGAGCAGGCCTCGGAGGCGGCCGGGTACTACTGGGTGGGCAGTGATGACGCTCTGGTGGAGGCAACCAACGCGCTCATGAACTACTGGCGCCAGGGGGCCCTTCTCACCTACTACACCGGCCACAGTCACTTCTGGGGGTGGGCCTTCCCCAGCCTGCTCCACGCTGATTCGGCGAGCGGCCTAGACCGTTCCCCCCTGACCATGCTACTCTCGATGACGTGCTTCACCGGCGTGTTCTATCATCCCAACGCTCCCAGCCTGGATGAGGCCTTGCTTCTCCGGCCGAACGGGGGCACAATAGCGTCTCTTTCCCCCATGGGGATGGGTAGCTCCGGCGGGCACCGTCAGATGCAGGGCCCCGCGATATCAAGTCTCCTCTCGGGAGCGACCGCGGGTGAAGCTTTGCTGGCGGCCAAGCTGGAGTTGACCGCGCATTACAGCGATCTCATCGACACGCATGCGGTCCTGGGAGACCCGGCGGTGAGTCTAGTTCCTGGCACGCCGCCTGCATCTACCAATGATACTCTACTGCCCATGGTGGCCAACGGTGGCTCCTAGGGAGACGGCCAACTGCACCTGAACTGCGGAGGAGACAAGGTTATGCGATCCAGAAACGCCCTGGCTATGCTCGTCGTTGTTGCGCTCCTGCTAGCGGCCGGCTCATTCGTCTTCGCTTCGCCCGTGGCGGCCCTCACTGTGATGGGTGAGACGCCGACGCCCACGCCATCGCCCGAGCCTCCGACGGAGACCCCGGTCCCGCCCACGGAGACGCCGGTGCCGCCTACGGAGACTCCGGTACCGCCGACCGAGACGCCGGTGCCGCCCACGGAGACGCCGGTGCCGGCGCCCACCGAGGTTCCGCCCACCGAGGTTCCGCCCACGGCTGTTCCGCCGACGGCGGTCCCGCCCACCGATACCCCGGCCCCGGCGCCTGAACCCACCGCGACGCCCGCTCCGGCCATGCCGGTGACCGGCCAGAGCGATGGCCCCAGCTTCCTGGCGACCGCGCTCCTGGCATTCGGCGTGCTCTTCGTCGGCGGTGGCGGTCTCCTGCTCTGGAGGGCCCTTACGCCCGGGCGGCGCAGCGCCTAAGCCGGACCAGTGACCGGAGCCCGCAGTCCAGTGCCTAGACGTAGGCAGCCCAGTACCAGCAAGAGCGTCAGCCCGTCACTCGGGCGTTGACGGTCAGCCACAGGCGGACACTCCGGTGTCCGCCTTTCGTTTCCCTGGTAGGAGGGGCCCCATGAAGGCCTGCATCAACGAAGCCACTACCATGAACACCGACCTGCTCACCGATCTCCAAGCCTATGCCGAGGCCGGCTTCGAGTCGGTCGAGGTCTGGATAGCCAAGCTCGAAGCGCTCCTGGAGAAGGGCGGTAGCCTGGATCAGGTACAGACGCAGATGGAGCGGGTGGGGATTCGTGCCGTGGCCGTCTGTGCCCAGGGAGGCTGCCTGCTTGCCGACGGTCAGCAACGCCGAACCGTGCTCGCCGAACTGCGTCGCCGGCTCCTCTTCACACGCGCCCTGGGAGCCGACGTGCTGACCGTCTACTCCGAATCGCCCGAGAAGGTCGAGCCCAGCGACTGGGAAGCAGCGCCGCGCCGCCTCGCCGAGGTGGCCGACCTGGCCGACGAACAGGGGATCACCATTGCCCTCGAGTTCATCAAGGGCAGCCGGCTGATCGGATCCTTGGCCACAGCCGCTCGCGTCATCGCGGCTGCCAATCGCCCCAACCTCGGAGTCGCCTTCGACACCTTCCACTTCTACGCCGGCATCAGCAAGATGGCTGACTTGGAGAACCTGGACGTGTCGCGCCTGGCACTGGTGCACGTCAATGACGTCGGCGATACCCCTCGCGAGACCTGGACCGACGCCGACCGCGTCCTTCCCGGCACGGGCGTGCTTCCGCTGATGGAGATGCTGGGCCTGATTCACGGCAAGGGCTACGAGGGACATGTGTCCCTGGAGTTGTTCAGCCGCGAACTCTGGGACGCCGATCCGTTCACGGCCGCCCGGCTGGCCCACGAGGCAATGCAGCAACTGCTGGCTGGGCTGACCTAGGCCGAGAGGCGAGGGTTCGCGTAGCAGTAGAGGCAGCCGTTGGGGCAGGCCAGGTCGTACGACCCAATGTCGATGCTGGGGCTGCACAGGCAGTCCCCCCGTTGACCCCGGTCCTTGGTGCTGGCGGCAGGCAGATGGCGTGGGTGCAGCCGCGCCAACTCCGCCCCGTCCACGCAGCCGGTCCGGCGCACTCCCACCGGCTCTAGGGAGGGCTGGCAACACCCGTGCAACTCCAGCCCGTAGAGCGCCGCCGACTCCACCAGGCGCGCGGCGATCTCCGCCTTCTCCTGCGGCGGCGGGTCGTACCACTCTACGCCCCGTCGCTTCATCTTAGCGTAGACCTGCGCGAACGACAGCCGCACTCGGGCCAGGCCCACCACGGCGGCAGCCGCGAAGACGCGCTCCGCCCAGGCCAAGTTGCTGTAGACCTCGCCGCCCTCGCGCCAGTGCACGATGGGATCATAGCGCAGCGTCAGCCGTTCCGGCCCTCGCAGCGCCGCCAGCGGCTGCAGCTGTGCCAGCGTGTCCGCCGCATTCGATACTCCCGGCTCCAGGCGCGTCCCCCCCAGCCCGGTCACGGTCAGCTGGAAGGTAACCTGTTCGTAGGGTTCGAGCGCCGCCCGCAGGCCGCCCTCATCGCGCAGCAGGGGGGCGAAGTCCTTGGAAAGAAGAACGAGGGTATGCACGCTGTCGGGAGACAGGTCTACCAGCCGCAGACGGCCGGTATAGGGCTGGCGGACATGCAGTTGTCTTGCGCATAGCGCCTGCGCCAGCCAAACGGGGTAGCGGCCGGGCAGGTCCGTGCGGCGCGAGGCGCAGATGACCGGAAGCGTCTCCGGCGCCACCGCCTAGCGCGGCACCAGTTCGGCGATGGTAACGCCCTCCCCGCCCTCGCCCGGCCCGCCGCCGCGCACCGCCGAGACCAGCGGGTGCCGAGACAGCTCCTCGCGCACCAGCCGTCGCAG